>JAYTJO010000243.1:0-3284 GCA_043730975.1 Thermoleophilia bacterium
GTCGCGTCGTAGCCCCGGAAGCCGCCCCCCGTGTAGGTCATCGGGATCCAGGCGTCGACGAGCGTCATCAGCTCCTCGAACGGGAAGCCGGGCCACCAGGTCGGATGCCGTTCGAAGCCCCGTGACGGATACGTGATCGCTGCGATCGGGGTCTCTCCGGCCTCAGCGCGAAGAATCCGACTCAGCGCGAGGAGCCGCTTCGTTCTCAGACCGGCGCTCTTGAGCCGGAGGGACTCGATGTCCAGCGAGACTCCGTCGAAGGATCCCCCCGTCGGAGTTCGGAACGAGAGCATCGCGCGCGTCCGGCGCACGTCGACGGCGGGCTGGACGAAGCCGGGCAGGTACCACGCAACCGCGCGAACTCCTCGCTTGTGGAGCTCGTCGACGAACTGTCCGAGCTGCTTCGGGTTGACGACGTCGACGGTGCTGCGGTCGTTCGCGGTCTCGACGTAGACGGTGCGTACGCCGCGCGCTGCGATGCGTGCGGCCGTCGGGCCGGGGCTGCGGTACGCGGGGCTGTCGTAGATGTCGACCCACGTTCCGAGCCCCGCGAAGACGTCGGCGTCAGCCCTCGGTGAGGCCTGCGCCCCGAGTGGGGCGAGCACGAGAGCGGTGAGAACGACGGCGAGTGCGAGGGGACGCATCTGGCCGAGTCTACGACCTCGTTGTGAGGGAACTTTGAAGCGTGTGGTGGCTAGACTCCGGGACGTATGCGGGCGTAGCTCAGTTGGTAGAGCGTCGGCTTCCCAAGCCGTAGGTCGAGGGTTCGAGTCCCTTCGCCCGCTTCTGTTTCAAGCCGCCTTCCGCCGCTCGTGTGCTCATCCGTACCCAGATCGTGCCCAATCTGCAGACGCCCCCGCACGTATTCCGCATCGGCGAAAATGCGCAGAGAAGCCGCTTGAAACCGACTTAAGAGCATACGCACGAACAATCGGAACGGTTGACACGTTCGTCCACCAGTTGTACGTTCACAAGTCAGGGCGCCGAGGGGCGTCGATCTATCAAGGGGGGTAGACGATGGGCAAGAAGCGATTGCTCGTGGGTACAGCCTGTGCAGCGGCCTTCGTGGGCGTCGGTGCCAGTGCCGCGTTCGCCGGCGAGATCACCGGGAACGGCAAGCCGACGCCGATCAACCAGTACCGGGCCGCTTCAATCTGTTCCTTCTCGGGGCAGAATGATGGAAATCCGCCGGCGGGGCGCACCGCCGCGCACGTGCAGAACTGGGGGCAGCTCACCCAGGAGGCTCGGGCCGCCAATGCCGCGATTGGGCGGCATCCTGGCGATGCGTGCAATGGCCACACCGGACTCCTGGCAGGCCCGTAGGCGCGCCTGCCGTGTCGGTTGGCCTCGACGCAGGTGTCGGGGCCAACCTGCAACACAGAAGGAGATTGTCCCGCGAGCGGGAACCATGATCAGCCGTCGCACCCGCTCTGAGGTCGTTCTTCATGCAGCCCAGTTCCCCAGTCGCGTTCCTTGGTGCCTTCCTGATCGCCGCCGCAGCGCTCATCGGCGTCGTCGCAAGCGTCTTGTCACAGCTCTCAGAGCTGACGGTTCCGTAGTACCCGTTCCGTTTCTCGACGGCGATCCCGGGAGGGCCGGGGAACCGGCCCTCCGACTCGTCGTCGAGTCCTAGCGGTACTCGGGGTTCGGGAAGTCGAATCGACAGCCCGCATCCCAGAGTGACCGCTGGTTCCCGTGTGCGGGGAAGCCGCCGGCGTCCTTGAGGAGTCGTGCCGCGTGCAGCAGGTTCCACGTCATGAAGGTCGTGTTCCGATTCGTGAAGTCGTTCTCGGGCCCGCCCGAGCCCGGATCGAGGTATGACGGCCCCGGGCCTGCCTCACCGATCCAGCCGGCGTCGGCCTGCGGCGGGATCACGTACCCGAGGTGCTGGAGCGAGTAGAGGACGTTCATGGCGCAATGCTTGACGCCGTCCTCGTTGCCGGTCACCAGGCACCCTCCCACGCGCCCGTAGTAGGCGTACTGGCCCTGCTCGTTCAGCTGGCTCGAGTTGCCGTAGAGTCGCTCGATCACCCGCGTACAGATCGAGGACTTCTCACCGAGCCAGATCGGCGTTCCGAGCACGAGGATGTCAGCCGCCTCGACCCTCTCGTAGAGCGCGGGCCAGTCGTCCTTTGCGGCACCGTGCTCGGTCATGTCGGGATACACCCCGGGGACGATCTCATGGTCGGCGGCACGGATCTGATCGACCGTGACGCCGTTCGCCTCCAGGATTGCGATCGAGATGTCCATCAGGCCCTGGGTATTCGAGACCGACGGTGACGGCTTCAGGGTGCAGTTGATGAACAGCGCACGCAGGTCGGTGAAGTCCCATCGACTGGTCGAGCAGAGCTCCTGCTGAAATTCGTTGAGCGGCATGCGTTCCTCCGGTTTCGGTGTCAGCGGTTTCCGTCTCGTATCAACGTGAAACGTGACAGATCAGCGGAGGATCGTGACTGCGAGTGCAGCGTCACACCCGCGCGCAACCAGATCGCGCAGACGGCCGATGTCGAACGTGACATCGATCGCGAGCCTGACGGCCTCGATCGCATCGACGCCGGCCCGCTCCAGTTCGTCGAACCGCCACTCGAAAACGGCGTCCGGCGCTGAACGCTCGACACGCGCACGGATCGACGGTGCAGTGGTTGCCGCAGTGACCACGGCGATGCCATCGGCAGTGGGAGTGTGAAGCTTGAGTCGCGGCGAGGGGCCGCTGAGCCTCTGGCGCGGGAGAGGCTGCGCCGTCTCCCCTACAGGCTGTCGAGCTCGAGCGCGATGCGCGTCGAGCTCTCACCGAGCTTGATCAGATCGGCCTCCGCGATCCACCGTCCTGCGACAGCACGGCCACCCGATCGGCGTACGGCTTCGCGTACCGGGATCGCCCAGCGGTGCTCGACGAGCGCGACGATCGCGCCCTGCCCCGGCTCGATCGCATCCGCAACCCGCCACTTGTCCTCGTCGTCGAAGACGTGTCCATCGGCCATCTCGCGTAGCCCCCACACCGCTCCGAGCTCCATCCCGTCCTCTCCGGCTGCGCCGAAACCGATCAGGGCTCCAACCGCCGCACCGAAGGCAAGCGCCTCGTCTGCCTCGAGATCGCTCCGCTGGATCGCTTCGATCACGCCGTCCTCGGTCTTGCGGACGGCAAGGAGGTCGACGAGTCGGATGATGTCTCCGTCCTTCAGCCGCTCGAGCTCGGCCCGGATCTCGCCGTGGAACTCTGGGTCATCGAACGCGATAACGAAGATCTCGACAGGGCCGACGGGCATGGAGAGAACCTACAGCAC
>JAYTJO010000244.1:0-1640 GCA_043730975.1 Thermoleophilia bacterium
CGCGAGCCAGGTCGTCCACGGACGCCTCACCGCCGCGCCTCCCGCAGCCAGAGCGAGGCGTGCGCCGGCTGCATCGTCTCGGTGACGACACCCTGTAGGTCTCGCTCGAGCGTGCCGAGGTCGATCTGCTCACGGAGTCGCGTCCCGAAGCTCTCGAGCGTGCGCTGCGCGTCGTAGCGGCGGCGGTAGAAGCGCCTGTCCACGAACTTCTGCACGCGTGAGCGAACCGGGAGAAACAGCGCGGCCACGAGGAGGGTCGAGGCGGCGATCGCGAGGTTCGAGCCACCCGCGAACGACGAGAAGAGCGCCTGCCCCGCCAGCACGAGGCCGACGTACGCGAGCGCCAGCACGGCGGTCACGGCCCCGTAGACGAGTGCCCTCGAGACCACGCGATCGATGTCGTAGAGCCGGTAGCGGAGGACCGCGAATCCCACGCCGATCGGGATCAGCCCGATCGAACACAGGGCGAGCCCCCACAAGCTGTCGAGAACCGGACCCTCCGGGAGTACGAAGCCCGCCGCGATCAGCAGCAGAAAAGCGAGGCCAACGGCTACGCCGGCCGTCACAATCCAGCGCAATTGCTGGCGCTCGATACCCCGCGCCTGGCGGTAGCGGACGCCAACCGAGACGATCCCGGTGAGCAGGAGTGCCAACGTAAGGGCGATCGCGACCTGCTCGAGCGAGCCCGTGACGCCGCCGAGGGCAGCGACTCCGAGCGGGTTGCGTACGCCCTCCTTCTCCCAGTCCGAGAAGACGCCGGGTCGAACGATCGCCGTGAGATCGATCAACACGAGGAGCGCGATCGCGACACCTGCGGCACGCCATCTCGGCGAGGGGAGCTTCCCGTTCGGGAGGAGCAGCACGGTCGTCACCAGGCAGATGAAGAAAGCGCTGAAGATCAGTGAGCTGAGCAAGGCAAACAGACCGGAGAGCGTGGCCCTACCCGTTTCGAGCCCGAGGCTGACCATGCCGTCGGCGACGAGAGACGCGGCGAGCGACAGCCCGCAGCCGAGCATCAGCCAGCCGATCGGCTGCGAGGGCTGGCGCGCGGCGATCAGCGCGCCGACGATTGCGTACGGCAACCCCAGCAGGAGGAACGCGAGTACCTCGAACCTGTCACCGTCGACCACGAGGTTGAGAGCGAGGGCGACGGTCAGCAGTACGGGTACGAGCGCCAGGCCGAGCCACGCCACCCTCGAGCGGGTCACGACCGAGCCTCCCGCAGCCACAGAGACGCGTGCGCCGGCTGCATCGTTTCGGTGACCACGCCACGCAGGTCGCGCTCGAGCGTGCCGAGATCGATCTGCTCGCGCAGCCGCGCGCCGAACCCTTCGAGCGTGCGCTGTGCGTCGTAGCGGCGGCGGTAGAAGCGCCGGTCGACGAAGCGCTGGACGCGGGAACGCACGGGGAGGAAGAGCGCTGCCACCACGAGCGTGGATGCCGCGATCGCAAGATTCGAGCCTCCGGCGAACGACGAGAAGAGCGTCTGGCCGGCGAGCACCAACCCCACGTACCCGGCGCCGAGCACAACCGTCAATGCCCCGTAGACGAGCGTCCGTGAGATCAGGCGGTCGATCTCGTAGAGGCGGTAACGGAGCACGGCGATCCCGATCGTGATCGGTGCCAGGCACAACGAAAGC
>JAYTJO010000245.1:0-3556 GCA_043730975.1 Thermoleophilia bacterium
CGATCAGCCGGATCTCCTCGAAGTAGCGGCCCATCGTGCGCCGCATCGCCTCCGGGTCGAGCCGCTCCCCGAGCGCCGTCGACCCGCTCACGTCGCAGAAGACGACAGTGACGACCTTCCGCACCTCGCGCGCCGCCGTCACGGGCGCGAACGCCGCCCCACACGCACCGCAGAACGAGAACCCTTCAGGGCTCTCCCGTCCGCATGATGGGCACCTCAACACGCTGCCGAGCCTATCTCAGTCGGGCTCGAGCCAGTTCTCGATTCGAAGGCCGGGTACGCGCTCGAAGTGGCGTACGTTGCCGGTCACGAGAGTCAGGTCGCGGGAGAGTGCGATCGAGGCGATGTAGAGATCGGGATCGTCGAGCCGCTTTCCGAGCATCTCGAGGCTGGCGCGGAGCGGCCCATAAATCTCGGCGGCAGCCTCATCGAACGGCAGAACGGTGTGGGCTGCGAAGGCGACGGCCCGGATCCGGTCGACGACCTCTGCGTTCCCGCGTCGCGTGCCGCCGTAGAGGAGCTCTCCAATCGTCACGGCGGTTGTGTACTGGTGGCTTGCCGGAGTCTGCGCGATTCGTCGAAGGAGGTGCAGCGGTGGCCGGGGGAGCACAGCGGCACTGAGTACATCCGTGTCGAAGCAGTACATCTCAGTCGATCTCGGGCACGTCGCGCCCGAATGAGCGATGTCGAGCGGCGAGGATCTCCTCGATCATCTCCGGGCCTTCGTCCCAGTCTTCGAGAATGCCCGCGAACGCTGCCAGCCCAACGTACGTGCGCGGCTCCGCAGCCGCCTCGTCCGTGGCGGGGACAAGGGCAATCACCGGTCGTCCGCGGCGGGTCACGATGATGCGCTCGCCGGCTATGACCCGGTCGATCAGCTCGGCGAACCGGCGTTTCGTCTCAGCGACTCCCATTGACTCTGTCATGATGACATTGAACTGTAGAAATGTCATGATGTCCAGTACGGACATGGCCCCCCGGGGCGCAAAGCCCTCTGTGGTCGGTGCCTCGTCTCCGCTGCTACACTCCGCCGTCGTGCGGTCACCCGACCGCCTTCTTTCTGACTGATGAAGACCTACACCGCCAAGCCAGGAGAGATTCAGCGCGACTGGTACATCGTCGACGCCGAGGGAAAGACCCTGGGCCGACTCGCGACCCAGATCGCCGACACGCTCCGTGGTAAGCGCAAGCCGCAGTACACCCCGCACGTCGACACCGGGGACTTCGTCGTTGTCATCAACGCGGAGAAGATCCATCTCACCGGCCAGAAGCTCGACCAGAAGATGGTCTACCGACACTCCGGTTTCCCGGGTGGCCTGAAGACGCGGACGATGCGCGAGCAGCTCGACCGCCGACCAACCGAGGTCATCCGCAAGGCAGTGAAGGGCATGCTTCCCAAGAACAAGCTCGCCGCAGCGCAGCTGACGAAGCTCAAGGTCTACGCAGGCCCCGAGCATCCGCACGCTGCGCAGGCGCCGAAAAGACTGGAGGGCGTCGGTGACAGGCTTTAGCCTGTTTCCGACACAGACCTAATGGCAGACATCGCACAGTATCTCGGCACCGGCAAGCGCAAGACCTCGGTCGCACGCGTCATCCTGCGGCCGGGCGACGGCAAGACCTGGATCAACGGGCGCACGCTGGAGGACTACTTCCCGCGCGCGTCACATCGCACCTCGGCCCTCGGCCCGTTCAAGACCGCTGGCGCGGAAGGAACATACGACCTCCGTGTCCGCGTTCACGGTGGTGGGATCAGCGGCCAGGCCGGCGCAGTGCGGCACGGGATCGCCCGGGCTCTCGTCGAGGCCGACCCGGAGCTTCGTGTCGCATTGAAGCGCGAGGGCTACCTCACGCGTGACGCCCGCCAGGTCGAGCGCAAGAAGGCCGGCCTGCACAAGGCGCGCAAAGCACCGCAATTCTCCAAGCGATAGCACGGCGCCCGTAGGGGCGAGGCGCAGCCTCGACCGCGTGCGCACGTTCGCTGCTTCGACCAATCACCCATGCCTCGACCACACTTCGGAACCGATGGCGTTCGCGGCATTGTCGGCGAGAGCCTGACCCTTGATCTCGTCGAGCGGCTCGGCCGAGCATCGACGACGTGGGCGGGACGTGGGCGTGTCTTCGTCGGTCGTGACACGCGCGGCTCCGGCCCCGCACTCGAAGCTGCCGTCGTCGAGGGCATCGTTTCCGCCGGCGGCATTGCGGTTTGTGGTGGCGTCCTACCGACACCGGCGGTGGCTCTTCTGGCGCAGGATCTCGGCATCGTCCTCTCCGCCTCGCACAACCCGCCGGAGTACAACGGCGTCAAGCTCTTCACCTCCGAAGGCCACAAGCTCTCGGACAGTGAGGAGGAGGCGATCGAGGCGCTTCTCGACGCTCCGGCGCTCGGGCGCGGCTCGGTCGAGATTGCCGAGGATGCCGCGACCGGCTATGTCGCACACATCCTTGAGCACTTCGGCTCCGACCTGACGGGTCTACGACTTGCGGTCGACTGCGCGAACGGTGCCTTCTCGGCGATCGCACCCGCTGTCTTCGAGCAGCTCGGCGCACAGGTGACGACCGTCGCCGCGGCACCAGACGGGTCGAACATCAACGCCGGCTGCGGGGCGACCGATCTCGGTCTCCTGCAAGAGGTCGTGCGGGCAGGGGACTTCGATCTCGGGATCGCGTTCGACGGCGACGGTGATCGGATGCTTGCGGTCGACGAGACAGGAGAGCCGCTGGACGGCGATCAGATCCTGGCCATTCTCGCGCTCGCCCAGGGCGTCGACGCCGTAGCGGTGACGACGATGACGAACCTCGGCTTCCACCGGCTCATGGCCGAGCGCGGCGTTCGGGTGCTCACGACCGACGTGGGCGACCGCCACGTGCTCGCCGCGATGCGGGCGGAGGGTGCCGTGCTCGGCGGGGAACAGTCAGGGCACGTGATCACGCTCGACGGCCACGTCACGGGCGACGGACTGGCGGGTGCGCTGCTTCTCTGTCGCGCGCTCGGCGGCGGTTCACTCGCAGCTGCGGCTGCCGTGATGGAGCGCCTGCCGCAGGCGAAGCAGAACGTCCCGGTGGCGCGCCCCGGGCTCTCGGACGCGGTGATCGAGGAGGTTGCACGGCTCGGTGACGAGCTCGCGGATCGAGGCAGGATTCTCGTCCGGCCGTCCGGCACCGAGCCGCTCGTACGCGTCCTCGTCGAGGCCGAAAGCGAGGAGGAGGCGACAACCCTCTGTGGTAAAGTCGCCAGCCTCGTCTGGCAGGAGCTCGGGTAGACCAATCGGTCATTCTCGACGTGTATGAGATAACGCTCTTCGCGGTCGGCGGGGCGAGAAAGGAGAGCTCAAGTGTGCGGAATCATCGGATATGTGGGGCCACGGGAGTGCAAGCACCTCCTCCTCTTCGGCCTCGAGCGACTCGAGTATCGCGGGTACGACTCGGCCGGCATCGCACTCCTCGAGAGTGATGGGCTGCGCTACACGCGCGCCGTCGGCAACCTCCAGAACCTGAAGCTCGCCGCCGGAGAGGGGCCTTCTCCCGCGACCACCGGTCTCGGCCATACGCGCTGGGC
>JAYTJO010000246.1:0-1648 GCA_043730975.1 Thermoleophilia bacterium
CTGTTCTTCATCGCGCCGGGCCTCGTTGCTCTCTCGCAGGTTCCGTCCGACGCGCAGAGGTGGCTGAAGCTCAATCCGCTGACGGGGATCTTCGAAGCGTTCCGATCCGTGCTGCTGTACGGCGAGCGACCGGCGGCGTGGGAACTCCTCTACCCCACTGCATTCGCCGTCATCCTGCTGGCTCTCATCCTGCCGCTCTATCGCAACGAGCAACGGCAGTTCGCGAAGATGGTGGAGGGATGAACGCGCGGATCACCGCGGCCGGGGTCGGGCTCGAATTCCGCTTCGATCGCCAACGGCGTCCCGTCTCGCCGCGGCTCTCGCGGCTCCGTCGTGCGGGCACGAGATCGTGGGGACTCCGTGACATCGACCTCGAGGTCGGCCCTGGCGAGGCGGTTGCGCTCCTCGGCCGCAGTGGCGGGGGCAAGACCACGCTTCTGCGCACGATCGGGGGCGTCTATATCCCCGATGTCGGCGCGCTCACGGTCGAGGGACGAATCGGGGCGCTGCTCTCGGTCGGGGCCGGCGTGATGGGAAGCCTGACGGGTCGCGAGAACGCGCAGTTGCTCGGCGTGCTGGCCGGACTCACGCTCGTCGCCGCCAGGGCAGCGACACCGAACGTCCAGGCGGCGAGCGGCCTTGGTGTCTCGTTCGAGCGTCCCGTCTCGAGCTACTCACAGGGAATGCGGGCGAGGCTCGGCTTCGCAACGGCCGACGAGGCCGACCCGGAGATCCTCCTGCTCGACGAGGTTCACGAGGCCCTCGACCACGACTACCGCACCTTCGTTCGGGAGCGCGCGCGAGAGATCCTCGCCGCCGGTGGCATCGTGATCGCAGCCGGTCACGACCACCCGCTGCTCGAGCAGCTCTCGACCCGGGCCCTCTGGCTCGACCGCGGGAACATCGTCGCGGACGGGCCGTTTGCAGACGTCTGCGCGACGTATCTCGCGAGTCCGCCGGAAGTTGAATGACCGGCTTTGCGAGCACGGCGATGCGGCTAGCATCCTGTGATGGCTACGACAACTGACTTCAGCACGATCCCCTACGACTGGTACGTCGACCCGGCCGTGGCGCGGCTCGAGCAGGAGCGGATCTTCCGGCGCACGTGGCAGTACGCGGCACACGCCGGCGAGCTCGCCGAGCCCGGCTCGTTCGTTACGAGCCGTGCAGGAAACGTGCCTGTCGTCATCGTGCGCGCTCACGACAACGAGCTCCGCGCCTTCGTGAACGTCTGCCGCCACCGCGGCTACCTCCTCTGCGACGGCGCCGGCAAGCGCGAGACGCTCCAGTGCCCGTACCACGCCTGGACCTACGATCTCGACGGATCGCTCCGTTCGGCGCCTCGCTCCGAGATGGAGCCTGGCTTCGACCGCGAGGGACTCGGCCTCGTCCCGCTGCTCGTCGATACCTGGGGGCCGTTCGTGTTCGTCAACCCGGATACCGCTGCCGGGTCGCTCGCCGAGCACCTCGGCGACCTCCCCCGCCTCGTGGCGGAGGGGGGCATCGACGTGGACGCCCTGGTCTTCCACGAGCGGGCCGAGGTCGAGTACGACGCGAACTGGAAGGTCTGTGTCGAGAACTACCTCGAGTGCTACCACTGCGCGATCGCGCATCCGAGCTTCTCGAAGGCGATCGACGTGGCGCCGGG
>JAYTJO010000247.1:0-7332 GCA_043730975.1 Thermoleophilia bacterium
GCTTTCGCACTACGAGATCTCCACGGTGATCGGAATCCCGTTGGGGACCGTAAAAGGAAGAATGAGACTTGCGCTCGAACGACTGCGGAGCCTCTCCGACACCTACGACCTGCAGGCGGAACGATGAACGACGAGCACACAGAGCAACAGTTCGGCGACGACCAGGCCACGATCGCCTTCGTGGAGCAGTCGCTCCCGCGTGTCTCGCCACCCGCCGACATGTTCGATCGGATCCTGGCGGAGATCCGTCCGGCGGCGACCGTCGTGCCGCTCCGGCCGCGAGCCCATCGCCGCGCGGTCGTACCCGCCATCGGAGCCATCACGGCCATCGCCGCAGTGGTGCTGATAGCCGTCATCGCGCTGGGTGGCGACGACCTGGGCACGCCCGATGCGCGCGCAGCAATCTCTGGCAAGAGCGCCCCCGTCGTGAGCGGCGAAGCGGAGCTCTTCGGGGTGAGCGCCGACGGGGGAACGGTCCGCGTTTCGCTCAGCGATGTTCCCGCCGCGCCAAGCGGCCACCACTACGAGGTCTGGGTGCTCCGCGCAGAAGGCGGCGGCGAGATGGAGTCGGTCGGGGTCTTCACACCGGCGTCGGGCGACGTCGAGCTCGACCTGCCGCTCCCCGGTCCCGGCAACTACGCCGCGGTCGACATCTCCGTCGAGGAGGACGAGGGCCCGCCGGGCCATAGCGAAACGAGCCTCGCAGGCGGCACGTTCAGCTAGAGGCGGTCGTCGTAGGCAGCGAGTGCACGGGTTGGTCGTTCGGTCGTCGGGGTTGCCCCGGGGGCGTGGCGGCGTAGAATCACCTCGACCCCGACCATGGAGGAACACGCATGAGTCTCGTTGTCCGACATAGCCCGATATCCCTGTCGAGCGCCACCTACGACTCAACGATCCAGGTGCTCGAAGCGACTGGCGTCTGGCCTCCCGATGGCCTCGATTACCACATCTGCTTCGGGACGGACGGCGACTTGCATGTCAGCGAGATCTGGGACTCGAAGGAGCAGTTCGAGGCGTTCGGTGAACGGCTGATGCCGATCCTGGCCGACGCCGGAATCGAGTTCTCCGACCCTCCCGAGATCTTCGAGATTCACAACGCGACCCGCCGCTAAACCGGTCTCGTCGTACGAGTTCGTGTGAGGGTCTGCGCCCGGACGAGCGCAGACCCTCACAGCATCGTGTGACCAGGCGAGCCGGGGAGACGCGCAGCACGCCCAGCTATGCACCGCGAGTCCTTTATCGTCCGTCCATGCCTGCGACTGTGCGACTTGGAACGTGTAGCTGGGCCGACGAGGGCCTTCTCAAGGCGTGGTACCCGCGCGGGGTCTCGACGGCGGCGGCACGGCTGCGCTACTACGCGGAGCGCTTCGATGTCGTCGAGGTCGACTCGCCGTACTACGCGCTTCCTGATCCCGACGTGACCCGTCGGTGGGCCGAGCGTACGCCCGATCACTTCACGTTCCACGTCAAGGCCAGCGCGACGATGACCTTCCACGAGAGCGAGCCGACCGACGCATCGTTCGCATCATTCCGTGGAGCGCTAGAGCCGTTGGAACTCTCGGGGAAGCTTCGGGGCGTGTTGCTTCAGTACCACCCACGCTTCGTCAAGTCGAGAGAGGCGAAGGAAGAGCTTGCGCGTGCGAGGGGACGACTCGAACCTCTTGTACCTCTCATCGAGTTCCGGCACCGCTCCTGGATGGAGCCGGACGAGCGCTCCGCCACGCTCGGTTTCCTGGAGGAGCAGGGACTCTCATATGTCTCAGTCGATGCTCCACTGACGAGGGCCACGAACGTCGCTCCCCGCGTCGCAGCGGCAACGCACGCCGTCTCTGTGATTCGCTTCCACGGCCGAAACGCGCAAACGTGGAACATCCGAGGCGGCAGCGCCGCCGACCGCTTCGACTGGATGTACTCCGAGGACGAGCTTGCCGAGTGGGTCGCGCCGACGCAGCGCCTCGCGGAGCAGGCTGACGAGGTGTACGCGCTGTTCAATAACAACCGCGATGACTTCGCGCCGCGGAGCGCGGTGATCTTCCGCGGGCTGCTCGACGAGGCGGGGGTGACAGCGACCGGTGGGGTCGACCTGCCGCCGGCGGAGATGACGCTGTTCTGACCGGCTACGCTGCCGCGATGCGCGTTCTCTCGATTGTCCACGAGCCGACTTCGACGGGCGGCGGCGGCCTGTTCGAGCACGTCGTCGAACAGCGCGGCGACCGGCTCGAGCGCTTTGGCTTCAACCACGACTCCTCGGAGCTCGATGCGCCCGACCGCTACGACGCGATCATGGTCTTCGGCGGCGCGATGCACCCTGACCAGGATGCGGAGCACCCGTGGCTCGCCGATGAGGCCACGTTCATCCGCGAGGTAATCGACCGGGAGGTGCCGCTCTTCGGTGCCTGCCTCGGGGCCCAGCTAATCGCGCGTTCAATGGGCGCGCACGTCGGGCCGACCGCGACATCGGAGGTCGGCTGGCACCGGGTCACGGTCAACGATGCCGGCCTCGCCGATCCGGTTCTCGGCGTCCTACCGGAGCGCGTCGACACCTTCCAGTGGCACTACTACGGGTTCGAGCTTCCGACCGGAGCAGCGCTTCTCGCGGAGAGCGATGCCGCCCGTCAGGCGTTCCGGCTGGGCGAGCGCACGTGGGGCGTTCAGTTCCACCCGGAGGTGACGCGACACATGCTCGATCACTGGTTCGTCGAGGGCGCAGCGGAGATACCTGACCTGGCGACGACCAGAACCGACACCGACGCATTCCTCGGCGCCTGGAACGAGCACGGCCGTGCGCTCTGCAACGCCTTCCTCGACTACGCAGCGTTGCACAAACGGGGGGACGAGAGCGACCAGCGGTAGACGCGGGCGACAGGCGGCGGACGCGGGCGACGCTGTACGGCGCCGAGGCGCCGTTTCGCATAGCCCCTACGAGGTTAAGCGGCTCCGCCGCCGTCCTTGTCGTACGGCGCCGAGGCGCCGTTCGCATAGCCCCTACGAGTCCGCGACGGGGAGCGTCTCGTCCGCAGACCACTCGTGCCACGAGCGGACATAGTTGCGGGCCACGTAGCCCGCTGCCGCGAGAAGCTCAACGGCCATCGCGGAGCGGCCGCCCGAGTGGCAGTAGGCGATCACCTCTGCACCCTCCGGCTCCCCGACGAGCGCTCGGATCGCAGCTCCATCGTCGGCGGCGAGGAGGTCGTGAAGCTCGAGGTGACGCGCGCCGGGGATGTGGCCCCGCCGCGCATCACACGGGTAGCCCGCCGCGCCGTCGTACTCGCCGAGAGTCCGCACGTCGAGCAGCGTCAAGCCCTCCTCTTCGAGGCGCCCGGCCAGCTCGTCGCGAGTCACATCGGTCACAGCGCCGCGATGACCTCGACCTCGGCCTGGATCGACGGACGCTCGGCGAGCCGGGCGAGCCAGGCGACGACGGACGGGTACGGCTCGAGGGAGACGCCGATGAGATCCCGTGCCCTCAGCACCCAGGGAACGTAGGTGATATCGGCAAGGCCGAACGCAGGCCCGGTCAGATACGGCGTTGCACCGAGGATCGCGTCGAGCGCCTCGAGCTCGACGGCGAATGCAACCTCAGCGCCGCGCTCCTTGCGGCGCAGGGCGTAATACGGATCCGTGAAGTCGTCGTGCCGAAAGATCAGCAGACGTGCCGTCGCCCGCTGCGCAGCATCCGCCGGGAGAAGTGCCGGCTCGGGAAACGCCTCTTCGAGATACTCGTTGATCACGGCTGACTCCGGCAGCACCCATCCTTCCCGCTCGAGCACGGGAACCTTGCCGGTGGGGTTCAGCTCGTAGACCCATGCCGGACGGTCGGCCAGGTCGATCACGACCGTCTCGTACGAAATGGCCTTCTCGGCAAGCGTGATCCGGACGCGCGCGCAGTAGGGGCACCGAGGCGCGTCGATCAGGCGCAGCCTGGCCATCACCGATCGATCCGGATCGCCTGATCGCTCGCCGGCGCGTCAGCCCATCCGTGCTCTGCTCCCGTGAGCCCGACCACTGCTGCAAGTGCTGCAAGCAGCTCTCGTGCCGGGGGCAAATCGGACGGGACGCGTGCGACCGGCGACGCCGCACGCACTGCCGCCTGCGCTGCACCCGTGTAACGCTCCACGACCACGGGGTTGGCGTTTAGCGCCACGACCTCGCCGGGCGGAAGCGACCCGTGGAACTCTGGCACGGACGCGTACTCATCGACGATCCCACCGCGATCGAAGAGGATCATCCGGACGAGTGCCTCTTGTTCGACGCCGATGGCGATCACTACGAGCCCCGTCCGGGCGGAGATCTCCTTCGCAAGCCGGCGCAGCGTCGCCGGATCGCGGTCGCAGGCATCGTCATAGACAGTGACGTACCCGCCGCGTGGCTGTGCCACGATCGATCCAATCGACCGCCCCGGCAGTCGTGGGACGAACATCTCGACCGCTTTCACGATCACATCGACGTCGTCTGTCTGCACATGCATCGACCCGAACGAGGCAGCCTCGACGTCGCCTCCCAGGCGCTCGACGAGCGCCGCGACGGGCGCCGCGAGCACGAGAACTTCGTCCCGGAAGCCCCACTTCGCGTAGACGGCACGCGCTGCAGCATTGGAGGCCATCACCTCCAGATCGATCGTCTCGACGCCGTCCTGCGCGAGCCGACCAGCGACCGTCCGGAGGAGCGCGTCGGCCACTCCTGCCCGGCGTTCGGTCGGCACCACGTAGAGATCCGTAATGCGTCCGACGCGTGCCCCACGGCGCCGGGCGAGTGCCATGCCGATGGCAGTGCCGTTCCGCTCGGCAACCCAGCCGAGCCCCGACTCGACGATCGCTCTGATCTCCGCTAGCTCCGTCGCCAGATCAGCGTCCTCGTGCTCGGGCGGTGGAACCTCTGCCTCGAAGGCTCTCCAGAGCTCCTCGATCGCCGTGAGGTCAGCGAGCGTTGCGTGACGCACGTTCATCCGACCGCCCTCGTGCCGGCCAGAAGCATGTGACAGGTGATGTTCCGCCACTCCCCGAATTGCTCTCCCACTTCCCGTACCTCCGTTTCGTCGAGATCTCTGCCCGCACCGTAGAAGAACGACACCGCCTTGCGTACGGCGAGGTCGCCGGCGGGCCAGGCGTCGGGCCTCGCGAGTGCCCGCGAGAGGAACCAGTCCGCCGTCCAGCGCCCGAGCCCGCGTTCGGCAGTGATCGTCTCCACGACCTCCTCGTCGGAGAGCTGGTCGAGTGCGTCGAGATCGAGGTCGCTACGGGCGAGACCGATGACGTACTCGGCCTTCCGCGTCGAGAATCCGACCTCGCGGATCTCGCTCTCATTCGCCTCGGCCAACCGCTCGCGCGACGGGAACGACCACGCCTCCCCCACCTTGACGCCGAACCGCTCGATCAGGCGCGAGCGCACAGCGAACGCCGAGTGCAGTGAAACCTGCTGCGCCGTGATCGACGTCACGAGCATCTCGAAGCGGTCGGCGACGAGTGGCGGCCGGTACCCCAGTAGGGGCTCACGCAGCGTGCAGAGAACAGGGTCGGCTGCGGCCCACGTCCAGAAGCCGTCGAGATCGAGTGGCCCTCCGAGAAGCCAGGAGATCGTGGCCACGATCTCGTCGTCGCTCGGGTCGATCATCACACCGCCGGGCGCACCCTCCACCCGGACTTCGCGTCCGGCGACGACGCGATGAAGCCCGCCCCTGTGCCAGAGATTCGCGCGATCGACACCATACGAGCGAAAGCGCTCGGTTGAGGCGTCGAAGTCATACGGCTGCGGCAGCGGGAGCAGCGCCATCTCGCCGATCGTAGGGGTCACGCCGCTGGTCGCGCAGCGAGCGCGAGCCGGACGTCGTGCAGGTCGTCGTACGGCTCGTATTCGGTTCCGCGCTCGTCGAGCCAGCGAGCGAGACCGTCACGTGCAAAGATGCGATCCGCTGCGAGTGACACGCAGCGGTCGGAGACCCCGTCGCCGACGTACGCAAATGCACCACCGCCTGCGAGCGCAACCCGCTTGCACGGCTCACCGCACACCGCGCAGGCCTCGCGATCGAGAAAGACGGAGCGCCATCCTGACGGATCCGCTTCGAGGCTGTTCGCGATCACCTCGGCTGTCACTCCCTCCCGCTCGAGGACGGGCAGGATCAGCTCTCGAAAGCCGGCGGAGACGATCAGCGGATCGTGCGTGGCGACCAGCTCCGCAAACCCGGGCCGGATCCTCACGGTCTCGAGCAGCCACTCGAGCACGTCCCCGAACGGGGCGTGGATCGTGGCCATCTCGACCTCGATCACCTCGTTGAGCGTGAGGTCACGGCCGATCTGCCGCTCGAGCGCATGGAACACCTCGAGGTCGCCGAACTTCTCGATCGCCATGTGGAGCGTGTCCCGTTCGGTCACGGTTCCATCCCAGTCAAGGACGAGCCGCACTACGCGAGTGGGCAATCGAGCGCGCCGATGCCCTCGAGCTCGAGTCGAACGCCCGTGTCGATGTCCGCGAGCGTCGCAACCGGCGGGCCGGCAATCACGTCACCGGGCCTGAGCACCGTTCTCCGGGCGGCGAGCGCGATCGCGTCGACCCACGAGAACGGTGCTGGCACACCCCCTTCCTCTCGACCATCGCCAGAGAGTCGACAGGCAACAGAGACGGGATCGACCTCGTCCGGGGTGACGATGACCGGACCGAGCACGATGCCGAAATCGGACTGCTTCACGGGTGGGTGCTCGGTCGGATCCTGCCACTCGAGAAGACCCGAATAGCCGCCGATCTCACCCCCGGCACCGATGACGGCAGCGATACGTGCGCATGCGGTGAGCGCCGTGCCGGCAACGGCGACGCTTGAACCAACGACGGAGGTCGCATTCGCGAAGCGGAACGCGTCGTCCGCCGAGAAGATTCGCACAGTCGGCGGGGCCTGCACCGGTACGAGCAGGGTCACGTCGGCCAGGGGATACTCCGCGTGCTCGCGAGCGCCGCTGCCACCGAGGAAGAACGACTGCAGGGTCTGGGCCGCCAGGTGGATGACCCGGTCGCCGTCGACACGGCCGACCCAGCCGCGATCGAGCGGGTTGTCGTTGGGGTGAAACATGCAAAGGCGCATCCGTCCCTATTCAACCTGCAGCGAGACGATCAGGGCTCGGTATGGACGATCACTTCGGCGACCCCGGGCACGGTCAGCCGGATCTGTTTCTCGACGCTGGAGGCCGTCGCGTGAGCCTGCGCAAGGCTCTCGGACGGGTCGAGCACCAGCGTCAGGAAGACGACGAGCCCCTCGTCGGTGTGGAGGAAGCGGGTCGCGCGCGGAGGCACTCCGGTCGTCTCGCGGACGAGGCGGTCGATCTCGGCGGGATCGTGATACGACTC
>JAYTJO010000248.1:0-8913 GCA_043730975.1 Thermoleophilia bacterium
ACCTTGCGCCGGCTCATCGTCCACGAGTCGATCGCCGACGAGGTCGTCGACCGGCTCGGTGCGGCCTATCGGAGCGTGCCGATAGGTGATCCGCGCGAGCCGGGCACGCTCGTCGGGCCGCTCATCAGCAGCGAATCGTTTGCCGGCCTGGAGGATGCACTCGCCGACGCCCGTGCGGCGGGTGGCGAGGTCGTCGCCGGGGGCGAGCGCGCACTCGCAGATGAGTTCCCGGACGCCTGGTACGCGAGCCCCACGCTCGTCCGGATGCCGGCACAGACCGCGGTCGTCGAGCGCGAGACGTTCGCGCCGCTCCTCTACGTGCTCACCTATTCCGAGCCGGACGAGGCGATCGCGATCCAGAACGGCGTCCCGCAGGGACTCGCCTCGTCGATCTTCACCACCGATCTGCGGGAGGCCGAGCGCTTCCTCGCGAGCTCCGGCTCCGACTGCGGGATCGCGAACGTCAACATCGGGCCGAGCGGCGCCGAGATCGGCGGGGCCTTCGGTGGGGAGAAGGAGACGGGTGGCGGCCGCGAGTCAGGGTCGGACGCCTGGAAGGCCTACATGCGTCGTCAGACCGCGACGGTCAACTTCACGAGCGAGCTTCCTCTGGCCCAGGGCATCGTCTTCGACGT
This sequence comes from Thermoleophilia bacterium, assembly GCA_043730975.1. Classification (GTDB taxonomy): domain Bacteria; phylum Actinomycetota; class Thermoleophilia; order Gaiellales; family Gaiellaceae; genus Gaiella. Next base: position 636 of record JAYTJO010000248.1, read on the forward strand.
TCCGGGCTAGACCGGTGCCTGTCAAGCTCTTCACCGACGGTGGCGCCCGTGGCAACCCGGGGCCGGCGGCCGCCGCATTCGTGCTCCAGGACGCCGACGGCGTCGTGCTCGATGCTCGTGGCGATGCGATCGGGGTGCAGACGAACAACGTCGCCGAGTACACGGCGCTCCTCAACGGCCTGCGCCGGGCAGCGGAGCTCGGGCTGACCGAGATCGAGGTCGTCTCGGATTCCGAGCTGATGGTCAAGCAGATGCGCGGCGAGTACAAGATCAAGAATGCAGCCCTCCGCGAGCTCAGCATCGAGGCGACGCGCCTCGCGCGAGCCGTGGGCGACGTGCGCTATACCGCCGTCCGCCGCGAGCACAATGAGCTCGCCGATCGGCTCGTGAACGAAGCACTCGACGCTGCGTAACCCGTGCCAGCCGGACGATAGTTCAGGGGAGCGTCGAGCCGGTGACCAGCATTTGCTCGCGCTTGAACGGCAGCGGTACCGCAGGGTGAGCCGAGTCGATTTCTCGTGCGAGGCGATGGCCGTCGAAGATGCACTCGGCGATCATGCGCGGCGCGACGCAGTCCCCGATCCGGTAGACCGCCTCGATCCCCTCGGCGGCCGTGCCCGCATCTGCGCGAAGAGCGTGATACAACGCGTCGTCTGATCGGCGCTGCGTGACGAGAACGATGCCGTCGGCTTCGATCTCGACCACCTCCTCGAACTCGGTCTCGCACGAGACACGCTCCGGCCCGATCCCGGTGAGTGTGAGGTTTCGTCGCATCGCGATCCCGGCGTCGTGGAGCCTCCGGCGAAGCAGTGGGCCCTCGAGGGTCTCGTCTGTGACGGGAGCGATCACGTCGAACGGGGTAACGACCTCGACGCGGTAGCCCTCGAGCGCGAGGAGCTCGGCCACTCCCGAGGCGACGAAGTAGCCCTCCGCGTCGTAGACGACGACGTGATTGCCGGGCGGGCGCTTGCCTCCGGTCATCACCTGCTCTGGAGTGAGTACCCAGGGCTGGGTCGCATCGGCGCCCGGGATCGGCTCGTGCGTCATGGCGTTCAGCCCGTCGCCCGCCCAGTTGGAGCCCGTCGCGAAGACGACGAGCTCGGCTCCGTAGGTGAGCACGGCTTCGGCGTCGAGTCGAAGACCCGTGAGGACCTCGACGTTCTTGAGTTTCTCGAGCTGAATGCGCCGCCAGTTGAGGACGCGTCCCCATTCACCGAGCCCGGGCAGCTGCGGAACCCAGCGCATGATCCCGCCGATCTCCCGCTCGCTATCGACGAGGTGGACGCGCCGGAAGCCGCGCCTCGCGAGCACGATCGCGCACTCCATGCCGGCAGGCCCGGCTCCGACGACCAGAACATCTCGCTCGGCGTTCGCCACCGGCTCGAACCGTTCGGGGTGCCAGCCTCGGCGGTACTCCTCTCCCGCGGTCGCGTTCTGTGTGCAGCCGATGTGGTTGCCGGATTCCGCTCTCGAGATACAGACGTTGCAACCGATGCACTCCCGGATGTCGTCGTACCGTCCTTCCTCGATCTTGCGCGGTAGAAAGGGATCGGCAATCGAAGGCCGGGCAGCACCGATCAGATCCACCTTTCCGCCGCGAATCACGTCGGCCATCAGATCGGGGCTCGTGAAGCGCCCGACGGCCACGATCGGCTTGTTCGTGGCCTCGCGTACGCGACTCGTCCACTCGAGCTGGTAGCCCTCGGCGAAGAAGCGTGATGGGCCCGAGTCGTGCGACCAGAGGGAGATCGAGCCGACGTTGACGTCCCAGAGGTCGACGAGGGGATCGGCGAGGCGCACGAAGTCGAGAGCCTCGTCGATTGCGAGGCCCGGCGTGAGGTCGACGCCAATGCGCACGACAACGGCCGCCATCTCTCCGACCGCCTCCCGCACGAGCTCGAGCGTCTCGATCCACATGCGGGCACGATTCTCGAGCGACCCACCGTATGCGTCGGTGCGCTTGTTCGTGAATGGCGATAGAAACTGCGTCAGCAGGTAGCTGTGACCGCCGTAGACATAGATGAGGTCGAAGCCGACCGAGCACGCCTTCTTTGCCGCCTCGACCCAGTCCCTCTGGACGCGCCGGATATCGTCGAGCTCCATGGCCTTCGGAACGTTGAACGGCGATTGCTCGCTCGCGAGCTGGGAGGGGCCGATCGCGGGCCAACGGGTGGTCCGGCGCTCCGCGTGGGCACCTGTGTGCGTCAGCTCGATGCCCGCCAGAGCGCCGTGCGCGTGCGCGGCGGAGACCATGACAGCGAGGCTCCCCATGTCACCCTCGTCGAGAAGCTGCGCAGACACGTAGGGCGTTTCGTCGGAATCCGCCGATACGGGCGCGTACTCGGTACAGACGGCACCCCATCCTCCTTCGGCCTTCACCGCTCGATGGAATGCCTGTGAGCCGGGCTTCGCCGTCCCGAACCCGGTGCAGTGAGGCACCTGGTAGAAGCGGTTCGGCAGCGTCTTCGGACCGATCTGCACCGGCTCGAAGAGGATGTCGTGGCGGGGGTCGCGGGCCATGACGCAAGTCTAGGCTCACACGCTGGCGCCGCTGCACGTTGTCCGGTCGGTCCGTCTCCGGTATCGTGAGCGGAGATGATCAGCGAGACGCGCAGCGATCGTTCGACCACCCTTGGCCTGCTCGCGTTCGCCCTCCTCCTTCCCCGCTAGGGGATCGAGCGACGACATACCCGTGCCCGTGCACCCGCACCCAGAGGGAGAAGTTCGTCTTCCGGAGGAGTTGAGCTGAATGAGCGACCAGACGAGTTCGATGCCGTTCCAGAAGTACCGTCCGTACGAGACCGTTTCGCTACCCGATCGCACCTGGCCCGATCGTGTCCTCGAGCACGCTCCGATCTGGTGCTCCACCGACCTCCGTGACGGCAATCAGGCGCTCGTCAACCCGATGGATGCCGGGCGCAAGCGACGGTTCTTCGATTTGCTCCTCACCCTGGGAATCAAGGAGATAGAGGTGGGCTTCCCCTCGGCCTCGAAGGCGGACTTCGACTTCGTGCGAACTCTGATCGACCAGGAGCTGATCCCCGACGACGTTACGATCGCCGTGTTGACGCAGGCTCGACCCGAGCTGATCGAGCGCAGCTTCGAGGCGATCGACGGTGCGAGGCGCGCGATCATGCATCTCTACAACTCGACCTCCGTCACACAGCGGCGGGTGGTGTTCCGGATGGAGCGCGAGGGGATCACCGAGCTGGCGGTGAGCGGAACGGCGCTGTGCAAGCGTCTTGCCGGGGAGACGGCGACGGAGATCGTCTTTCAGTACTCACCGGAGAGCTTCCATCACACGGAGCTCGACTACGCCCTCGAGATCTGCGAGCGCGTGGCGGAGGAGTGGGGTCCGACACCCGATGCAAAGATGATCGTCAACCTGCCGACGACGGTCGAGCAGTTTCCGCCGAACGTCTACGCCGATCGGATGGAGTGGTTCGGGCGTCACTTCTCGCATCGCAACGCCTCGATCCTTTCGGTTCACCCGCACAACGATCGCGGGACGGCGGTTGCGACGGCCGAGCTCGGCCTGATGGCGGGCGCCGAGCGGGTCGAGGGGACGTTGTTCGGCAACGGCGAGCGCACCGGCAACGTCGATCTCGTCACGATCGCGTTGAACCTCTTCACGCAGGGCGTCGATCCGCAACTCGACCTCTCGCAGATCGATGATGCGCGCGAGATCGTCGAGGCGTGCAACGAGCTTCCCATCCACCCACGACACCCCTATGCGGGCGACCTCGTCTACACGGCGTTCTCTGGCTCGCATCAGGATGCGATCAAGAAAGGGATGGACGCGCAGGCCCGTTCCGGATCGGAGATCTGGGACGTTCCGTACCTGTCGATCGACCCGAAGGACGTGGGGCGGAGCTACGAGGCGATCATCCGGGTCAACTCGCAGTCGGGCAAGGGCGGTGTCGCCTACCTGATGGCTGTCGATCACCACCTCGAGCTGCCGCGCGGTCTCCAGGTCGATTTCGCCCGCCGGGTGCAGCAGATCACGGACGCGCGTGGGGGAGAGCTGACGGGCGGCGAGCTGATGGAGGCGTTCACCTCCCACTACCTCGCGCATGTCACCCCATACGAGCTTCTCGCGTACACGCACTCGAGCGAGGAGGATTCCGACCAGATCGCAGCACGCGTGAGAGTCGACGGCGAGGAGCGCGTGATCGAGGGCGAGGGCAACGGCCCACTCGCCGCGCTCGTCGATGCGTTCCAGAAGGCGTTCGGCGTCTCGATCGCGATTCGCGACTACCACGAGCACGCGATGTCCGCGAGCGCCGATGCGAAGGCTGCCGCCTACGTCGAGGCAGACGTCGGCGACGAGGCCTTCTGGGGCGTCGGCGTCCACGGCTCGATCCTGACCGCGTCGTTGCGGGCGATCGTGAACGCGGTCAACCGTGCCGAGGCAGCGCGCGTCGTGCCCGAGCAGCCTCCGGTGGAGTAGCGATCACGGGGAGTAGCGACTACGGGGAGAGTCGCGTCACGAAGGCCCGTGCTGCCCGCGGCATGCGGGCGAGCGTGGCTGCCCGGATCGATTCACGCCACCGAGACCAACGCAGTCCGACGAAGATCAGGCCGATCCCGACGACGGCGATCACGAGCGGTGCGATGCCTCCGAGGAGGCCCATTGCCGACATCGTGGCCATCAGGACGCCGAGCGCGCCGATCACCGTGAAGCTCCAGTGCCGCACGAATGCGGAGAAGAAGAGGGCGAGCGCGCCGAGAGTTCCGATGACTGCGAAGCCGGGAACTGTCTTCGGCACAAGGGCGACAACAGCCATGGCCGTGAGGATGAGCCCTGGGAGATGCGCCCAGGTGGCGTAGCGCCGTCGCCCGGTGACGTCGAGCCAGAGCCCGATCGCAATCCAGGCCAAACCCGCCGGAAGGATGAATCCGCCGATCTGCCGCGGGCTGAGATCGTCGATTCCGTCATTGAAGACGCGCTCACTGAGGTCGACGGCGAGCAGGCCGGTCGCTGCGGCCATCGGTACGAAGAGGAGCGGGTCCGGACGGAGGGCGAGCAGCAGGAGCGCCGCTGCGAGTCCGACGATTGCGATCGTCGTCACCCCGACATGAACGCGTCCGAGATCGCTAGCGCCGTCAGGCCAGACGCCGGTGAGCTCCAGGACCGCGTACGTCGTGAGGCCCACCCATCCCACTGCGACGGCCTCGAGCACGTCCGCGGGCTGGATGAGGTCACGGCGTCGCAGGATTTCGCTGGCGACGAGGTAGCCGGCAAGGTAGGTAGCGGCGAGCGCAAGAACGCCGGTCGCGCCCAGGCCTTCCCAGTAGATCGCGAGGAGCGAGGCCGACGCGGCTACCACGAGGAGGAGACCGAGGTAGACGGCGATCACGGGGCCGAAGCCGAGGAGGCGCTCCGATGTGCCGCCCTGCAACGATGCTGCCGACGGAGACTCCGGCTCCATGACCGCGAGCTCGTCCCAGAGGCGGTGGATCTCAGCCACATCGTGCCCGGACGCTGCGAGTCGTCGCTCGAACTCCTCCGGCGTGACCTCGATGTGTGAGCACACGCCCGTATCGATGGGGGTCTGGGTGGTCATTGCGCACCTCCCGTGCTCGGAACGAGCCGTACTTCAATGAGATCACGCTGCGAGCCGAGGTGCATCGGGGTTTTCGGACATCGGTGCAGCGGCTTCCCCGCGCTTCGTGTACTGAGGCGGGCGTCGCGCGGGCGAAGCTATACTCCGGCCTGCGCGGATGTAGCTCAGTTGGTAGAGCGTCTGCTTGCCATGCAGAAGGTCGTGAGTTCGAGTCTCATCATCCGCTCTACAGAAAAGCCCAGGATCAAGCTGATCCTGGGCTTTTTTGTTGCCTGGATCCGTGTCGAAATGGGGCGGTGCTAGCGGAGGTGCTAGCTCTGAGGCTCGCCGAACCGCCGCGCTGCACCAACTGCGGTCGCGCCCCCCGCGCCGACGAGAACGCCGACGACGAATGGCGTGTCGAATCAGACGGCCTGGGTGAGCTTCATGTGTTCTGCCCGGTGTGCTGGCAGCGGGGTTCGGTAGTTCCGGGTCCATTGCGCTCTACCAGGCTCTAGTTGCGCCGCGCCGGGATCGGCATCTCCACGCGTATACACAGGCCGAATGCGAGATTACCTCGCTTCCCGACTCAGCGAGCTCGTTAGGTTTGACACAGACGTCACAAGTGTGGAATGATCCGCCGGACGGAGGCTTCTCTGTCCAGGAGGGAAAGGGGAAGGCAATGCGCGCACTACCTTCGAGGGGGAAGTGGGTTGCCGCGATCGTCGGAGCTGCGGTGATCGGAGTGTTCGCGGCCGTGGCTATGGGTACGCCGGCTGTCGGCTTTACCGTTACACCTTCGGTCACCGCGGTGAGCGCGGACGCGGTCAAGCATAACAGCGACCGGATCAAGTTCCAGACGAAGGGCCCGACCTACGTCCGCGTCGCGGAGGTCGTCTTTGCTCCAGGTGGCTATAGCGGATGGCATCACCACCCGGGCATCGTGATCGTGGCTGTGAAGACGGGTACGGTGACCTTCACGCATTCGGACTGCAGCTCGGAGTCGTACGGGCCGGGCACCGTGTTCGTCGAGGGCGGCGATGACCCGGGCCAGGCCTCGAGCGTCGCTGGGGCAACGGCCATCGCGACGTTCGTTGCGCCAAACGACGGCCCCGTCACCACGGGGCTGACCTCGACCTTCCGGGTAGACGACGTCGCGGTTAGCTGCCCGTAGTAGTGGCGCGAGGTACCGACTCCAAGGATCCAGGTTCGTAGAAGGGCACGTCTGCCAGACCCGCCTCGGTGCCCGGCTCGTAGCCGGGTACCGAGGCGACGCTAGATAAACCGCTCCGGCAGGCACTAGTCGCGAGGCCTGGGCCGATGCCTGAGGCCCCGCACGCCGGCGCAGCGACTGGGCGCAGTCCAACTGGGGGTACTAAACACCAGGACGGGACGTTCGTGCGACCGCAGCGGCTGACCGCTCGACCGCCCGTCCTGTCGCGATGCTGCGGCACGGCACCTGACCCTCTGAGGCGGTGAAGATCGGAAGCTGCGGAGCGCGACTGGTGCGGGACGAAGTCAAGAACTCTGCAGCGGGACTGCTGGCGCGGGAGTGACACCCATTGAGGAGGACCCGAGCGCACGAACGCGACAGGGCGCTCGCCCCCACCCCCAGGACACGGGCGACACGGGCAGACGACACGGACGCTGTGGACAGGACACGGGCGAAAGCGCACGGCATTACACGGCCATCCTCGTGCGCCCCTACAAGCTGGGGAGAGGTCTACGGAAGGTGCCCCGGAGGTCGTGTCTGGTCGTCGAAGCTGACCTCAGGGCTGACCTCGAGGTGGTGAAGCCCGTGATCAGCGTGTCTGAGCCGGAAGGGCGTCTGCTGTGGAGGCAGAAGACACCGCATCGCTAATCCCCGTACAGCACCCGCAGGTCAGCCCACGAAGCGTTTTTGGGATCCGCCATTACGCGATCACGGACGACGCTCAGCGAGGTCTCCACCTCCACCAGAGGGTCGATGGCATCGATGGTCCGCAAGGCCAGACTTGCTCCTGCGGTGCCCCCCTCAGGGTCGAGCGCAGCCGTCATGATCCGGCTGGCAAGGGCATCGCCTTTCCTTCGCTGCCGGTCGATGCTCTCGCAGTGCGCAAGATCGGGTACCCGCTCCAGCCCGAGTACGAGAAGCGCCGCTTCGGCGCGGTCGGGCTCTGGTGCGACGTCTTTACGCAGGTCGAGAACGGCGAGGTCGTTGCCCTGCTTCACGAGCCCGAGGGCCGGGAACCCGCTGGCACGACCCACGACACCTCCGCCTGAACGTGCTCTGGTCATGAGGGACGTGGCGCCGGGACGTTCGGAGACGTCTACGTCGGAATGTCCGTCGGTTCGAGCGATGAGAGCTGTGCCGTCGTCAGCTCGGTCAGCACGGTCGCGTTCAGCCGGACAGACTGACGCTGGATGCTCTCTTCGACGAGGTTCCGGACGAGGCGCGCGTTGCCAAAGCTTGAATCCCGCGCTTCCCACTTGCGTTCGAGAAGGCGGTGCGTTGCCTCGGCCGCATCGGGGGTGAGCGTGTAGTCGCTGTCAGCCACCATCGAGACGAAGATCTGCATCAGCTCGGGTGGCGTGAAACTCGGGAACTCGATCCTGCGCGAGAAGCGGCTCGCGAGGCCGGGGTTGCTCGCAAGCAGCCCGTCCATCTCGGTGGGATATCCCGCAGCGACAACGACAAACCGGTCTCGATCGTTCTCCATCCGGACGAGAAGCGTCTCGATCGCCTCACGACC
>JAYTJO010000249.1:0-2089 GCA_043730975.1 Thermoleophilia bacterium
TGGCGCGGCTTGCGGTTTCGATGGCGCGTGAGGTGCCTTCGTGACCTGCTGTGTCGTTGTCGAGGGCGAGCACGATCGTTTCGAAGCCGAGCCTGCCGATGTGTGGGATGAGGTCAGGATTGACGCGGGCGCCGCCGACGGCGGCGACGTTGGCCATCCCTTTGGCTTGGAGGTTATGAAGGTCGATGAGCCCCTCGACCAGCACGAGCTCGCTCCGCTCCGCTGGGGGTAGGCGAAGGACGTCGGAGAGGCCGTAGGGCGTCAGCCCGGAGCGGCTTGCTCCAGTGAGGTAGAGGTAGCGGCTGGAGGCGTCCGTGGCTTCGAGTGATCGTGACCACATGGTGCGGGCTGTCCCTTGTTCGTCTCGCCAGGCGCCGCAGAGGCGGCCGGGCCACCGGCCGTCTGCGAGAACGCCCGATCGGTCGATCTCGAGATCGGAGTAGCCGGCCCCTCCGAGAGCGCTCTTCGTGAAGTGCCCATTGGGAACGACGCCCAGTCCGGCGTGATCGATCGCGTCAGCGGGTACGCCACGTTGCTCCAGATAGTCGCGAGCTTGGGCGCCTGCGTTCCCGCGAAGCTCCGCGACGGATAGCGCGAAGAACGTCTCGAGGAGTTCGGCTTGGCGGTCTCTGGGCCGTGGTCGGTCGATCGGTGAGGTTTCGACTCCTGCTCGCTCAGCGATTTGTCGAACGATCGAGGCGAATAATTTGCCGCGGGGGACGATGCCGTTGTTGAGGTAGGCGGTCCAGAGGGTGGCGTCTGCGCCGTGGATGAGGAAGCCGCGGGGGGCTGGTCCGTGGGCGACGACGCGCTCGGCACGAACGCCGAGGACGCGGTGAGTCATCTCTTGGTTTGTCGCGACCCAACCATGTGGGTCGCGTTTCCAGCCGAACTCGGGGAACGCACTGTCGAGTCGCTCGGCGAGGGCGGGCAGGACGACGTCGGTGTAGAACTCCCTGAGGTCGGTTCTGCCGGTCGGGTGCGGCGTATTCACGTTGTTCCTCCGTGTGTCTCAGATGTGCCACAGATGACGGATTCGCCCTCTGGCTCTACACTCGTCTGATGCGGAGTGCTGCGTTGATTCGGGAGGCTCGTTTGCGTGCTGGTTTGACGCAGACGGAGTTGGCGCTGCGGGCGGGCCGAGACCGGTCGGTCGTCGCGCGGTGGGAGCAGGGAGCGGTTTCGCCGAGCGTGGAGACGCTGGTCGAGCTCGTGCGCGCCTGCGGTTTCGACCTCCCGCTCGAACTCGTCGCCTACGACACCGAGGGAGACAAACGGCTGGAGAAGAACGTGTTGTTGTCGCCGGAGCGGCGTGTCAGCCGGATGCTCTCCCAGCTGGAGCGTGATCCCGATGGCTGAAGTGGGGTTTGATCCGTTAGGCATGCTCGCTGCCTTGGACCGCCAGAGGGTCAGCTACGTCGTTGTCGGTGGTTTCGCGCGGGTGATCCAGGGGACCGATGAGACGACGCGCGGTGTTGACGTCGTTCCTTCGTTGCGGCCCGAGAACCTGCGTCGGCTCGGCATCGCACTCGACGACCTCGACGCGAGTCCCACTGATGGCAACGCCAGGGTGTTGACCGACCTTGGCGAGCAGCCGTATGCCCTGTGTACGAGCCTGGGGGAGTTGAAGGTCGTGGCTGCTCCGGCTGGTACGGGTGGCTATGACGATCTTCGTCGTGCGGCGACGCGGGAGCCGCTCGGGAAGGGTGTTCGCCCCTCGGTCGCCTCGAGGGGCGATCTGGCCCGGATGCTCGCAGCCCACGAGGGCGCGTGCCCGGCGCTCGCTCAGCTGCGACGCCTCGCCGAGCTCGAACGCGAGCGTGGCATCGAGCGTTAGCGGCTTGTGGGTTAGTGCCATCGGATCCAGCCGGTGGGGGCGACGTAGCCGGCGAGCGGCCGGATGTTTGATCCGTTGCCGCTCGAGGAGCACTGCACGATCTGACCGCCACCGAGCCAGAGCGCGACATGGCCGTTGCCGCCGGCACCGTGACCGAAGAAGATCAGGTCAGCGGGCCGATACCCGCCGGCTGGTGGCTGCGAGCCGACTCCGCGCTCGACGAGGCGGCTGGTGGCGGCGGTTTCCGTGTTG
>JAYTJO010000250.1:0-2312 GCA_043730975.1 Thermoleophilia bacterium
CCGTGAAGGATTCGAACCTTCGACCTTGGGATTAAGAGTCCCCTGCTCTACCAACTGAGCTAACGGCCCGAGCGGATCGGAAGTGTAGCCACGACCCGCAGGTCAGGCAGCACCGATCGGTGCTGCCGCCGGCCGGCCCCGGGGCGCGAGCAGCAGCACCGCCACGGCAGCGGCCGCGAGGCCCGTCACGGCGAACGCCGCCCGGACGCCCGCACTTCCATCGGCGAGCCCTGCGAGCAGCGGCGTCGACAGCGCCATCACCGCCCACGCGAGATTCATGACGCCGATCACGGCGGGAGCCGAATCGCCCGAGCTCGCCCGCACTCCGACAGCAAAGTTCAGCGCGTTGATCGCCGACCGGCAGCCGGTCGAGACGAGCAGGAATGCGAGCAGCGCGAAGGTCGAGAGGCCAAACGCCGGCAGCAACCACGCCCCGGCCAGGACGGCTACAGCGATCCCGACGCCACGAAGGTGCACCGCCGAGGCGCGAAGCCGTCCGACGAGCGTCGCCGACGCGATCCAGACGGCGGCAGAGAGACCGAAGGCGAGCCCGATTCCACCGGCCGAGAGACCGTTGCCCGCAAGCGCGAGCGGCAGCAGCAATCCCGTCACCCCGCCGACGACGCCGAGGAGGGCGCTGACGAGAGCCGCACCTGCAATCGCACGGTTGCGACGGACGAGGGCGAACGCCGCACCGAGACGGACGCTCTCGAGCCTCTCGCCGGGGCGTCGCGGCTCGGCATAGCGAGCGACGAGCGGAACAAGCGGCAGGGCGCAGATGGCGAGCACGAGCGATGCGATGCGCCAGCCGGCGAGATCAGCGACACCACCCGCGACGACCGGTCCGATCAGCCACCCCAGGCCCGAAGCCGCGATCAACGGGCCAGTGCCGCCTGCACCACGGCCGCCGGCCGCCGCGCGGGCCGGCGCGATCACCCAGATGATCCCGAAGCTCAGGCCGAAGAGAAACCGCGATCCGACGAGAAGAGGCAACGTACCGGCAAGCGCCTGCCCGAGAAGAGCGACGGGGATCAGGCTCGCCGCGATGACGAGGGGCACACGCGTTCCGTAGCGGTTCGCCGCAACACCAACGGGAATCGCGACGACGAGCATCGCGAGCGTCGTCGCGGCGAGGACGAGTCCCGCCTGCACCGACGTCATGCCGAGATCGTCCCGCATGGACGGAAGCAGAGGAACGAGCGATGCCTCCGCAATGCCGTTCACGACGGCGAGAGCCAGCAGGACCCTGAGCTCGAGGTCGAAACGTTTCATGCCACTCAGGATCGTCATCGCCGACCGATAAGTAAAATGCAGATAAGTGAACAGATCGATCAATAAACATGGTCTGTTGGCGAGCGTCGAGATCCGCCATCTCGTCGCTCTCGAGACCGTCGTCCAGACCGGCTCGTTCGGCCGGGCCGGAATCGAGCTCGGGTACTCCCAATCCGCGATCAGCCAGCAGATCGCGGCGCTCGAGCATGCCGCCGGTCTCCGCCTGCTCGTGCGGCCAGGGGGAAGAAGGCCCGTGACGCCAACCGACGCCGGGGAGCGGCTCCTTCGACACGCGCGGCGCGCGTCGGCTGCGATGCGGGCCGCCGAAGCAGATCTCCACGCCCTTGCCGTCGGCGACGCCGGAACGGTGCGCGTCGGCACGTTCCAGAGCGTCGGAGTGGGCCTCCTCCCGGGTGCAATGCGGCGCTACGTGGAACGCTGGCCCGAGGTCGAGGTACGACTCATCGAGGCGGGCTACGACGAGGAGCTCCTGACGCTGCTCGAACGCGGCGAGATCGATCTCGCGTTCGTCCCCGAGAACGACGATCCGACGTTCGAGCAGGTCGCCGTCCTCACCGACCCGTACGTCCTGCTCGCCCCGGCCGACTCGGAGCTCGCCCGCGACGGAGGGATCGTTCGCCCCCGGGAGATAGCACGCTTGCCTCTGATCGCGTACCGCCGTTCAACGGAGGGCGCAGAGGACTTCCTTCGATCCCGGGGCCTCAGCCCCGACATCGTCTTCCGGTCGGACGAGGGTGGAACCGTGCAGGGCCTCGTCGGTGCAGGCATCGGGTACGCCGTCGTGCCCCTCCTCGCCGTCGAGTCGAGCCCGGACGTCGCTGTGCTGACGGTCGCAGGCATGCCTCCACGCAGGATCGCGATCGCCTGGCACGCCGATCGGCCGCCGACCGCAGCCGCTCAGGCGTTCGTCCAGATCGTGACCGCGCTCGGGACCGAGATCGAGTCGGGCTACGCTCAACGCGTGAGCGCCCGCTCTCCACGCGCAAGGCAGCAGCCGTGAAGGTCGTCACGGTCGTCGG
>JAYTJO010000251.1:0-9321 GCA_043730975.1 Thermoleophilia bacterium
CGGTCGTCACCGAAGACATCGAGGTAGTGCTGGTAGGCGAGTCGCGCGTTCGCGACGGCGAGCTGTCCCTGGAGGTCGGAGCGGCCGACCGCCTCGAGCCGCTTGTCGGCCTCGCTGTCGACGCGCGAGACGAAGAAGCTCGCAACCGAGAGAACGTTGGCAGGGTCGCCGCCGCCGGCAACGAGGCGTTCGAGCCCGCGAAGGTACGCCTCGGCGACCGCTGCATACCGCTCGAGCGAAAAGATCAGCGTCACGTTGATCGAGACGCCCTTTGCGACGCTGTCCTCGATCGCCCCGAGCCCTGGCTCCGTGGCCGGGATCTTGACGTAGAGGTTCGGGCGGTCGACTTCCTTGTTGAACCTGATCGCCTGATCGAACGTCTTCTCCCGCTCGTAGGCGAGCGTCGGGTCGACCTCGAGCGAGACCCAGCCGTCCACCCCCGCGGTGCGCTCCCAGACCGGAAGCAGCAGGTCACACGCCTCGCGGATGTCGGACATTCCGAGCGCGAAGAAGATCTCCGCCGGATCGTCGGTCGTTGCGGCGACCTCACGCAGTTGCTCGTCGTAGAGGTCACCCTCGGCGAGCGCCTTCTGGAAGATGGTCGGGTTGGAGGTGACGCCGACGATCGAGTCCTCTTCGATCAGTCGGGCAAGTGCACCGGAGTGGAGCATCTCGCGGGACAGCGAGTCGATCCAGGCGCTGACGCCTGCCTCCGCCAGTTCGTCCATGCGTGTCGAGTCAGCCATCTGCCATCCTTTCGAGCTCGGCCACCTTCTCGAGGCGGTCTGCGTAGCGGCCCCCGCCGATGAAGCGGGCCCGCAAGAATGTGCGTACGAGCTCCTGCGTCAGCTCTCCGCCAACGATCTCGGAGCCGAGGCAGAGCACGTTCATGTCGTCGTGCTCGACGCCCTGGTGGGCGGAGTACGAATCGTGGCAGATCGCGGCGCGGATGCCGGGGATCTTCGAGGCCGCGACCGAGGCACCAACACCCGAGCCGCAGACGAGCACACCACGGTCGGCCTCGCCTCGGCGGATCGCCATCCCGAGCTCGAGGGCCTTGTCCGGGTAGTCGACGCGCACCGCGTCGGACTCCACCCCCAGATCGACCGCCTGATGATCCTCCGCGGCAATCGCCGCGAGAACCGCTTCGCGGAGCTTCACGCCGCGATGATCGAAGGAGACGGCGATTCTCATCCGAGCTCCGCCTCCAACGTGGCGGCGATCGCGTCGGCGGTGATCCCGAACTCCGAGAAGATGCGCTGATAGGGAGCCGAGGCTCCGAAATGATCTATACCAATAATCGTGCTCGCGTACCGCTCCCAGCCGAGCGTTACGCCCGCCTCGACGGCGACGCGCACCTCGACTGACGGAGGCAGGACGGAATCCTGGTAGTCGTCGTCCTGCTCGTCGAAGAGCTCCCAGCACGGCATCGAGACGACGCGGATGTTCGCTGCGAGGGACTGTGCTGCCTCGAGCCCGAGATACACCTCACTGCCCGTCGCGATCACGATTGCGTCGGGCTCCCCCTCGCCGCGCTGCCAGAGCGTGTACGCGCCGCGAAGGGTGCCCGCTGCGGGCGCGACGATAGCGCGGTCGAAGGTCGGCAGCTTCTGCCGGGTCAGTGCGAGGGCAACCGGCCCGTCCGGGCGCTCGACGGCAATCCGCCACGCCATCGACGTCTCGTTCGCATCTGCTGGCCGCACGTACCAGAGGTTCGGGATCGCTCGGAGCGCCATGTGATGCTCGACCGGTTGATGGGTCGGCCCGTCCTCGCCGACGGCGATCGAGTCGTGCGTCCAGACCCATGCCGTGCGGAGACCCATCAACGCCGAGAGGCGCACGGCGCCGCGCATGTAGTCGGAGAAGATGAGGAACGTGGAGCCATACGGACGCAGCATCGCCGGGTCGAGCGCGATCCCGTTGACGATTGAGCCCATCGCATGCTCGCGGATCCCGAACGCGATGTTGCGGCCGACGTGGGTGGCCGAGAAAATTCCGGCGCCCGCGAACTCGGTCTTGTTGGATTCGACGAGGTCGGCGGAACCGCCCACCATCGTGGGCGTGAACGGTTTCAGCGCCTGCATGACGGTGCGTCCCGCATCGCGCGTCGCGACATCCTCGCCGGCAGGGAACACGGGCAGCGCCTCGCGCCAGCCGTCGCGTGGTTCGCCGCGAAGGTCGAGCTCGCGCTCCTTCGCGAGGGCGGGGAACGCGCCGGCCCACGCGGCCACGCGCTCTTCCCATTCCCGCTGCAGCTCGGCGCCGCGCGCGAGGACAGGAGCCATGTGCTCGTGCACGAGATCGGAGACCGCGAACGCCGCGTCGGGATCGAAGCCCATCGCCTCTTTGGTCGCGCGGATCTCGGCCTCGCCGAGTGGCGCCCCGTGCGCCTTGGACGTGTCGACCGCGTTGGGCGCGGGATACGCGATGTGCGTGCGCAGCACGATCAGCGAGGGGCGGTCGCCCTCGGCCTTCGCGGCAGCGAGCGCGCCGCGGAGCCCATCGAGATCCTCCGAGTCGTCGACGTGCTGGACGTGCCAACCGTAGGCCTCGAAGCGCTTGCCCTTGTCTTCCGTCGTGAAGGTGAGGGCGGTCGTGCCGTCGATCGTGATGTGGTTGTCGTCGTAGACGTAGACGAGTCGACCGAGACCGAGGTGGCCCGCGATCGATGCGGCCTCCTGCGTGACGCCCTCCATCATGTCGCCGTCGGAGCAGATCGCGTAGATCCACGAATCGACGATCTCATGGTGCGGCCTGTTGTAGCGATCGGCGAGGAAGCGCTGCGCGATCGCCATCCCGACCCCGTTTGCAAAGCCCTGGCCGAGCGGCCCGGTCGTCGTCTCGATCCCCGCGGTGTGCCCCCACTCGGGGTGGCCGGGCGTCCGCGAGCCCCACTGGCGGAACTGTTTCAGGTCGTCGAGCGTGAGGTCGTAGCCAGCGAGATGGAGCGCCGCGTACTGCAGGACGCAGGCATGGCCCGCGGAGAGGATGAAGCGGTCGCGGCCCGGCCAGTGCGGATCGGCCGGGTTGTGCCGCATCACGTCGCGGTAGAGGAGGTAGGCGACCGGCGCGAGCGCCATCGCCGTGCCGGGGTGGCCGGCGTTCGCCTGCTGCACCGCATCCATCGCGAGCGCGCGAATCGTGTCGACCGTCTGGGTGCGGGGATCCGAGGCCACGACTTGATCGAGCATATCGCCAGGAGTGCGTTGGCCGCATCTACCCTAGTGCCGTGTCCGTCCTGATCGCATCCAATCTCCGAAAGGAGTTCTCCGGGGATCCGCTCTTCGACGGAATCTCGTTCTCGGTCGATCGCGGGCAGCGGTTGGCGCTCGCAGGCCAGAACGGTTCCGGCAAGACGACGCTGCTGCGGGCGATCATCGGCGAGACGACGATCCAGGGCGGGGAGCTCGCGCTGCAGAAGGGTGCCCGGATCGCCCTCCACGATCAGCGCCCGCCGCGCGACCGCGGATTGACGCTCCGCGAGTACTCGATCTCGGGAGCCACTGCGCTCGTTCGGATCGAAGAGGAGCTTCGCGCACTGGAGCAGGCAATGGCCACCGGGACGCACGACCCGGCGACGCTCCGCCGCTACAGCGAGGCGCAGGCGCGGCTCGAGCATGCGGGCGGCTGGGGGTGGCGCGATCGCGCAACGTCCATGCTCCGTGGCCTCGGCTTTCACGACGCCGACCTCGACCGTCAGCTCTCGACCTTCTCGGGTGGCGAGCTGACGCGTGCCTCCCTTGCCCGCGCGCTCGCCGGCGATCCCGATCTGTTGCTGCTCGACGAGCCGACGAACCACCTCGACGTGGAGAGCCTCGAATGGCTCGAGCGCGAGCTGACGACGATCGATGCTGCCGTGATCCTCGTCGCCCACGATCGCTGGTTCCTCGAGTCCGTGACGACGGCGGTGCTTGAGCTCGAGGGCGGACGCGGCCTCTACTTCTCGGGCCCGTGGCACCAGTGGCGGTTCGAGCGGGCCGCACGGGCGCAGGCTGCAGCGAAGAGCGTGAAAAGGGTCGGCGCCGATATCGAGCGGCTGGAGCGATTCGTCGAACGGTTCCGCTACAAGAAATCCAAGGCGAAACAGGCACAGGCAAAGATCACGCAGATCGGCCGCCTCGAGCAGGAGCGCAAGAAGGCCGCGGGCGAGCTCGAGAACCTGACGCAGCGGCGACGGAGCCTCGGCTTCGAGTTCCTCAAGCCAGCGCGCAGTGGCAGGATCGTGATCGAGATCGAGGGGTTGCGCCTCTCGGCGGGCGGCAAGGAGCTGATCGACGGTGGCTCGCTCGTGATCGAGCGCGAGGAGCACGTGGCGCTCGTCGGCCCGAACGGGTCGGGAAAGACGACGCTGCTCGAAACGCTCGTCGGCCATCGGCAGCCCGACGCGGGGAAGATCCGCTTCGGCCACGGCGTCGAGCCGGCCTACTTCTCCCAGCATGACGTCGAGCTCGACGAGCGCGGCACCGTGCTCGATTGCGCGGTCGCGATGACGGGGCTTGCCCGCCCCCAGGCGCAGAACCTGCTCGGCAAGTTCCTCTTCTCCGGCTACACCGAGCAGGAGAAGCAAGTTTCGGTGCTGTCCGGCGGCGAGCGCCGGCGGCTCTCGCTCGCGGTCATCGTCGCCTCGGGCGCCAACCTGCTCGTGCTCGACGAACCGACGAACCACCTCGACCTCGAGAGCCGCGAGGCGCTCGAGGTGGCGCTCGAGGCCTTCCCGGGTGCCGTGCTGCTCGTCTCCCACGACCGCGCGCTCCTCGACGCGGTGGCCGAGCGGACAGTCGCGATCGAGGGTCATACCCTGCACTCCTACGACGGCGGCTGGGCCGACCTCGTCCAGACACGCGAGGAACGAGAGATCGCACCACCGACTGCTGCAACGCCGCCTCGTCTGAAAGAGCCGAAGCCCGCGAAGCAGGCCGCGAAGAAGAAGGGCCCATCCGAGCTCGAGCAGGTCGAGCGGCGCATCACCACGCTGGAGCAGCGCATCGAGCAACTCGAGGCGAAGCTGGCGGAAGACTGGACGAACATGGACATGCTGACCGAATACCGCACCTCTCGCGACGAGCTGCAGGAGCTGCTCGCGCGGTGGGAAGCCCTGTTCGAGTCAGCGTAGTCGCCGCATTCAGTCGTGTCAGACGTCGGTTCGTCCGGCAACGGGCGGCTGCGGAATCGACAATCGCACGTGGACACGCGCGTCCACGACAGCTGCGCCTCGATCGAGCACCATCACAGGATTGCAGTCCACCTCGGTGATCTCCGGCTGGTCGCTGGCCATGGCCGACACGCGCAGGATCACGTCCTCGAGCGCCTGCACGTCCTTTGGCGCCGAGCCGCGAAACCCGTCGAGGAGCGGGAACGTCGCGAGCGAGCGGACCATCTCGGCGGCCTCGAGATCGGTGACGGGAGCAACTCGCACGGCGATGTCGCGAGTGAGCTCGACGGTTACCCCTCCAGCACCGCACGCGACGACCGGCCCGAACTCCGGATCCGCGGTCATGCCGACGAGCATCTCCACCCCTCCGCTGACGAGCTCCTGCACGACGAACCCCTCGAGCGGTTCGCCGTGCGCCTTGATTCGCTCCGCCATCGCCGCCGCCTCGGCGGCGACCTCGGTCGCGGCAAGGCCGACACGCACAGCACCCACCTCGGTCTTGTGGAGCGGCCCGACCGCTTTCAGCACCACCGGGCCACCAACGTGTGTTGCCATGTCGGCCGCCTCTTCCGGAGTGCCTGCGCGGAACGTGAGCGCCGTTGGCACGCCATAGCAGTCGAACAATCGTGCGATCTCATCCGGCAGGAGCCACCCCTCGCCGCGCTCGAGCGCTCCCGCGATCACGGCGGCGGCTTCGTCCTTCCGGATGCCCGGAAAGTGCGGGATCGATCCGACCGGCTTCTCCCGCCATGCGCTGTGATCGACGGCGTGGGCGAGTGCGATCGCCGCGTGCTCGGGGAACGCGTACGAGGGGATGCGGACGCCCGGCGCGGAGAGCGCATCGGGGAGCCCCTGGGCGGACATGAAGCAGGTCAGGGCTGTCACGCGGCCGTCAATAGAACCGATTGCATCGACGATCTGCCTCGCGACGGCGGGCGCATCGACCTCGAGTGGCGGGATGTAGATCACGATGAGGGCATCGACCGAGGGGTCGGCCGCGATGACCCGGATCGCCCGTCCGTAATCCTCGGCGGTCGCAGACGCGATCATGTCGACCGGATTGCTCACCCCGGCAGCGGCCGGAAGGAACGACCGCAGCTCGACAATCGTCTCCGGCGCCAGTTCTCGGACGACAAGACCGCGTGCTTCGCACGTGTCGGCGCACTGGATGCCGAGGCCACCGGCATTCGTGAGGATCGCGACGTTGCGTCCCTTTGGCAACGGCTGATTCGCGAAGAGAGCGGCGACGTCGAACATCTCCTCGAGCGTGTCTGTACGCGTGACGCCGACCTGGCGCAGCAATGCATCGACGGTGGTGTCGGAGGAGGCGAGCAGCGCTCCCGTGTGCGACGAGACCGCCCGCCGGCCCGCTGCGCTCCGTCCGCTCTTCACGACGACGACCGGCTTCTGGCGACCGATGCGCCGCACGAGGTTCGCAAACCGCCGTGGATTCCCGAACGACTCGATGTAGAGCAGTACGACCTCCGTCCTCTCGTCCTCGTCCCAGTAGCAGAGAAGGTCGTTCGGAGAGACGTCCGCTTTATTGCCGATCGAGACGAACGAGGACATGCCGAGCCCGAGCTGATTCGCCATATTGATCACCGCGATACCGAGGGCGCCCGACTGCGACATGAACGCGATGCGCCCTTCAGGCGGATACGCCTGCGCGAACGTGCCGTTGAGCCGGAACTCGGGGTCGGTGTTGATGACCCCCATGCAGTTCGGGCCAATCATGCGCATTCCCGTGGTGCGACACACGTCGACGAGTTCCCGCTGCAGGTCACGGCCCTCTGCTCCCGTCTCACCGAAGCCCGCCGAGATCACGACGATTGCCTTGACGCCCTTCTCGCCGCACTCCCTGACGACGTCGAGCACACGCGCCGCCGGCACGATGACAAAGGCAAGCTCCACGTCGCCGGGAATCTCCTTCACGGTCTTGTAGGCGACAATCCCCTGCACGGCGGTACTCGTGGGATTGACCGGGTACACCACGCCCGTAAACGGCTGCGTGATGAGGTTCCGTAGCAATCGACCACCGATCGTCGCAGGGTCGCGCGATGCACCGATCACGGCGACGGATCGCGCCTCGAGCACACGTCGCACGGCGTTCGCAGCCGCCAGCCGCTCGCGGTCCTCGTACTGCTCGGTGGTCTCTTCGGTGCTCGTTGTCGGGAACTCGACCTCGATCGAGCCCGGGCGGGCGCGGATCTGGATCGGAAAGCCCGTGCCGCGAAAAACCTGGATCATCTTGTGGTTCTCGGGAAGCACGTCGGCGGAGAAGAACTCGATGCCGTTCTCACGCGCCGCCTCGGCAAGGTGTGCGATGAGGATCGATGCGAGCCCAAGCCCCTGCAGATCGTCCGAGACCGACATTGCGACCTCGGCGCGCGTGGAGTGTTCAAGGCGGATGTACTGGGCCCCACCAACCACCTCCGCAAGATCCGGCCCCTGGAAGGCGAGCAGCGTCAGATGATCGGCGTAGTCGATGTTCACCGCGTCCTCCGCCCGCTCGCGGATGCTCACCACGGACCCCCAGAAACGAAGCCGCCGCGACTCATCGGAGAGCTCGAGGAAGTAGTCCTCCATCCGATCCCGGTCGCTCGGCCGTGCCGGGCGCACGTGCACCGTGCGTCCGTCGCGGAGGACGACGTCGGTCTCCATGTGTGCGGGGTAGGCGCTCACGCCTCCATCCTACGGCGGGCGTTCTGTTCGGGCGCGAACGAGAGCGGTCGGGCCCGACCGATGTCTGAGGGTAACGTCACCCACGAGTGCCGCCGTCGATTCCCCTCTCCGTCCTCGACCTCGCTCCGATCCCGCTCGGCTCGACGGCGGGAGACGCGCTCCGCAACAGCCTCGATCTCGCGCGCTACGCGGAGCGGCTCGGCTACCGGCGCCACTGGGTCGCCGAGCATCACAACATGCCGGGGATCGCGAGCGCGGCGACGGCCGTCGTCGTCGGCCACCTCGCCGCAGGCACCTCGACGATCCGCGTCGGTGCCGGCGGGATCATGCTCCCGAACCACTCGCCGCTCGTGATCGCGGAACAGTTCGGCACCCTCGAGGCTCTGTACCCGGGCCGGATCGACCTCGGGCTGGGACGGGCGCCAGGCACCGACCAGCTCACGGCCCGTGCGCTGCGCCGCGACCCGATGAGCGGCAACGAGTTCCCCCGCGACGTGCAGGACCTGCAGTTTCTCTTCGGGCCGGTTCAGCCCGGACAGGCAATCCGGGCGGTGCCGGGGGCAGGCCTCGAGGTCCCGCTATGGATCCTCGGCTCGAGCACATTCGGTGCCCGGCTCGCTGCTTCACTGGGCCTTCCGTACGCCTTCGCCTCGCATTTCGCTCCGACGGATCTGCTCGCCGCCCTCGACATCTACCGCCGCGAGTTTCAACCATCAGCGCAACTCGCCGAGTCGTACGCGATGGCCGGACTCAATGTGTTTGCCGCCGACACAGACGAGGAGGCCCAACGGCTCTTCACGACGCCGCAGCAATCCTGGGCGAACCGCTTCCGTGGACAGCCGGGGCCATATCCGCCGCCGATCGACGACATCGAGACGTACTGGAGCCCTGCCGAGAAGGCCCAGGCAACGGCGATGCTCACGCACTCGGTTGTGGGCTCACCCGACACCGTGCATAACGGCGTCGAGCGGTTCGTCGAGCTCACGGGCGTCGACGAGGTGATGATTGTCTCGGCGATCTTCGACCACAAAGAGCGCCTACGCTCGTACGAGATCCTTGCGCAGCCAATCTCGACCGGCTCGCGCTGAGCCACCACCCCGCCGAGCCGTCGGCTCACACGGAAGCCAATCCTTGTGACGATTTGTCACAAGGGCTCTCGTTGCGTGGATCGCCCGGGTGGAGTCCAAATGGCCGGCGGGCGGGCCCTTCAGGATCCGCGCGCAGCGCGGCACTAACCATCACATGAGGGAACGGGCGATACGCTTTCCCATCGCCACTCCTTTCAAGAGACCCGCGGGCGGGCCCCTTCAGGATCACGCGAAGCGAGCAGAAGAAATCGGGCGGGGAGGACCGCGGTACGCTCTTCCACCGCGGCCCTCCCCGCCAGGATCTCGCGAAGCGAGCAGAAGAAATCACATGAGGGAACGGGCGATACGCTTTCCCATCGCCACTCCTTTCAAGAGGCCCGCGGGCGGGCCCCTTCAGGA
>JAYTJO010000252.1:0-2884 GCA_043730975.1 Thermoleophilia bacterium
CGATCCGGAAGTGCAGCTCGTGCTCTGTGCCGGAGCGCCCGACACACCGCAGATCGCCCAGGAGATCACCGAGCGGGTGGAGCAGGTTCGGCGGGAGCGGGGCAACCTCGTCTGGATCGACCGAATGATCACGAAGCCGGAGGTGATCCAGCTGCTGAGTCATGCGACCGTGTTCGTGTGCCCGTCGATCTACGAGCCGCTCGGCATCGTTAACCTGGAGGCGATGGCGTGTGAGACCGCGGTCGTCGCGACCGCGGTCGGAGGGATCCCCGAGGTCGTCGAGGACGGCATCACGGGGCTGCTCCTGCCCTACGAGGCGCGAGCCGACGGTACCGGAACACCTGTCGACCCGGCCGGGATGGCCGCCGACCTGGCGGCGCGGATCAACGAGCTGCTCGCCGATTCCGAACGCGCCGACGCGATGGGCGCCGCGGGTCGTGTCCGAGCGGTCGAGCGCTTCGGCTGGGACGTCGCGGCGGCCGAGACGCTTCGACTGTACGAGCGGCTGCTCGCTTGATCGCGCGCTGGTCGGTGGGTGTCGTGCTGGCAATCCTCGTGCTCGTCGGGTGTGCCGACGAGCCCGAGCAGATACCTGCAGGGAAGCTCGTCGAGGCGGCGACCCGCGGTGACGCGGCGGCCGTCTCGAAGCTGCTCGCCCGGGGCGCCGACGCGAACGAGAGGGACGCTGCAGGTCGCACCGCTGTCACGGCCGCGGTGTACGCCGGGAGCGCCGACACCGTCAGGGCCCTCGTGGCCGCAGGCGCCGACGTCGATGTCCGCGACGATTCCATGTCCAACGCGTTCCTCGCTCTCGGCGAGACGGGGAACGTCGCCGTTCTCGACGAGGTGCTCGAGGGAAAGCCCGATGTGACGCTCACGAATCGGTTCGGTGGCACGGCCCTGATTCCGGCTGCCGAGAGGGGACACGTCGCTATGGTGCGCGCGCTCCTCGAGAAGACGGAGGTCGACGTCGACCACGTCAACGATCTCGGCTGGACAGCCCTGCTCGAGGCCGTGGTGCTCGGAAGCGGCGGCCCCGAGCACCAGGAGATCGTGCGTCTCCTGCTCGCCGCAGGTGCCGACCGGTCGATCGGCGACGACGAGGGCGTGACGGCACTCGAGCACGCTCGCGCGAAGGGCTACGCGGCGATCGCCTCGATTCTCGACTGACAAGTGCGCACGGCCGGGGTGGCCGGCTTCAGCCGGTCGGCCGGGTTCCGGCCCGTCGCTGCACCCAGCAGCCCGCCAAATCCGACCACTATGCTCACCGCATGAGAATCCGTGCCGCAGTGCTCGAGGAGTTCGGTCGCCCGCTCGTTGTCCAGGAGGTCGACCTCGCGGAGCCGAAGGCAGGCGAGGTGCTCGTACGCCTCGCCGCCTGCGGCGTCTGCCACACGGATCTCTACACCGCCTCTGGCGCCGATCCGACGGGATACGCCCCCTGCGTACTCGGCCATGAGGGCGCGGGTGTCGTCGAGCGGGTCGGCGACGGCGTCACGCTGGTCTCTCCCGGCGATCACGTGATCACATTGTTCGCTCCCGAGTGCGGAACGTGCGTTCACTGCCTCAGCGGTCGCACGAACCGGTGCGTCGCGATCCGCGACCAGCAGGGCCTCGGCTACCTCCCCGACGGAACCGCGCGCCTCTCGCGAAACGGTGAGCCTCTGCGCCACTTCATGGGTACGTCGACGTTCGCCGAGTACACGGTGATGCCGGAGATCGCGCTTGCGAAAGTGAGCCCGGAAGCTCCGCTCGATGGCTGCGCGCCGTTCGCCTGTGGCCTCTCGACCGGGATCGGCGCTGCCCTCTACACCGCGCAGGTCGAGCGAGGCTCGACGTGTGTCGTCTTCGGTGCGGGCCTCGTCGGCCTCGGCGCCGTGATCGGCTGCCGACTCGCAGGAGCGGAGCGAATCATCGCCGTCGACCTCTCCGTCGAGAGGCTCGCGCAGGCCCGACACCACGGCGCCACGGAGACGCGGATCGCCGGCGACGACACTGTCGACTGGATCAAGTCCGAGACCGGCGGGTTCGGCGCCGACTACACGTTCGAGGCGACCGGCCTCGTCTCGGTGATGCGCCAGGCGGTCGAGTCCGCACGTGAGGCCTGGGGGCTCGCCACGATGTGCGGAGTCGCGGGCAAGGGCGAGGTGCTCGACGTCGTCCCGCGCCTCCTGATCACGGGCCGCCGCGTCACCGGATCGTCGTTCGGCGGGGTCAAGGGCCGCACCCAGGTACCGCTACTCGTCGACCGCTGGCTCGCCGGCGAGATCGACGTCGAGTCGCTCCTTTCCCACCGGATCACCCTCGACGAGGTCAATCACGGCTTCGAGCTGATGCATCACCAGGACGGGATCCGCAGCATCATCACGTTCGACTGACCGCCGGGCGAGGCGAGCTCAGTCGCCGGGGCGACCCGAGCGCGGCAGCCCGGGCCTCCGGCGACGGCAGGCCGAGCCCGTGACGACTGCTTCGTTGGCGCCCCTCCCGGGGGCGCGGGCGACCGTTCAGCCGACGGCGAGCAGGAAGAACGAGGAGAGCAGGACGACCAGGTTGCGCAGCGGCTTCACGAGGCGAGCGTGCATGAGGGCTCCTAACGCGGTTGATCCGGACGCCTGTTGGTCACGGTACCAGCGGCCCTCCTTCCCTTCTCGGCGGTCATGCCGCTCAGCGGCGCCGATCCGGGGCGCGTATCGGCAATGGGTCCGGCCGACGGATGCAGGAGCGGCACAACGCCCTCCCATCCTGCGCGGAGTACCTCCACGAGCGATGGCGGCGTGAGAACCGTCGCAGGGCCTCGTGGGCGGGCCTGCGACGCGTCGTAGCCGGCCGGCGTCCACCGCAGCAGCCGATCCCCGAGCACGAGGGACGCGACCTCGTCCCGAAC
>JAYTJO010000253.1:0-5497 GCA_043730975.1 Thermoleophilia bacterium
ATCACGGCCAGCTGCGCAGCCGTGAAGGCGAATAGCACCCCGAACGAGTACAGGCTCGCGAGGAACGCCGCATCGTCGTCGGCGAAGACGCCCGTTGCGATGACGATGGCGATTGCGGTCACACCAACGGCGAGAATCGCCTCACGGGAGACGAGCGAGCGTCGCTCGAGCCGGCCGAACTCGCGCGGAAGCATGCCGTGCTCGGCCATCGAACGCCCGAGTCGTGTGCATCCCGTGATCGCCGTCGTTGCTGCTGCGAACAGGATCAGTGCGCCCGAGAGACCGACGACAACGCGCAGGACGTCGACGAGTGAATCCGGGAGATGGCCTTCGAACGCGGACACGATTCCGACTATCGGCGCCTCGAGCCAGTCGTCGGCGAGATCGGTCGACCCGTCCTCCGACGGAAAAGCGGTGACTCCCACGACGGCGATGAGTACCGTCGTCACCACCACGAGGCCGATCGACGAAAACAGTGACCGCGGCAGCACCTTGCCTGGCTCGCGCGTTTCCTCGGCCAGATTCGCGACGGTCTCGAGCCCGGTATAGGCGAGCATCGCAAGCGGTAGAGCAAAGAACAGATCGTCCCAGCTCTGCCCGACCGTGAAGTCGAGTCCGCTGACGAGTACGTCGGGCGAGAAGAACATCGCAAGGCCGAGCACGATGACAAGCAGTTGAACCGAGATGTCCATGACCGCGAGCACGAGTGCCGCGGTATGGATGCGGCTGTGCCGCACGAGTCGCGCGCCGACGATCGTGGCGATCACGACAACGGCAACGATGACGTCCCACGGGCTCTCGGTCAGCGACGGAGCGGAGAGCGCCGCCGCGAGGTAGTGCGGGAGGAACAGTGTCGAGAGAGCGATCACGATCAGGAAATCGAGGAAGAGCAGCCACCCCGTCGTGAACCCGGCAAGGTCGTTGAAGGCCCGACGCGTGAACGTCGCAGCCCCGCCGGCCTGCGGTAGAGCGGCGGTTCCCTCGGCATACGAGAGCGAGACGATCAGGAACAGCAGGCCGGACGCGAGGAGGACAACCGGGGTCAGGCCGAGAGCCTGGGCGGCAATGATGCCGAGTGCGAAGTAGATCGACGAGCCGATCTCGTCATAGGCGACCGCGAACAGGGAGGGAGCGTCCAGCACGCGCTCGAAGCCGCGGATCTTACGCGCCACGGTTGCGCTCCAGCTGGATCCGGCCGACTCCAAGCGCGACGAAAAGCGCACCCAGAACAAACCCGACGAGACCGCCCCCATTGACGGCCGTGACGACGAGAAGCGCGATCCCGATCAGGACAAAGCAGCCGGAGAAGACGAAGATCGAGCGCCGGTACCAGATCATGTCGATACCTCGCCGCGCGCTGCCGCAACCATCACGCGACACGGAGCGTGCCGGAGCACGTGTTCGACGGTCCGACCGAACACCGCTCGTTGTGACGCCGTGAGTGACTTCCTGGGCGTCCCGATCACGATGATCTCCGTGCCGCGGCGCTCGGCCTCCTCGACGATCGCCGCTCCCGCGCTGCGGGCACGCACGAGGCGATCGAGGACGCGGATGCCGTACGAGTCCCCGATCGCGATCGCCTCGTCGAGCTCGTGATTGGCGGCATCCTCGAGCTCCTCCATGTCGTCGTCGAGCGGTCGACCAAGGGGGACCTCGAGAACGTTGAGCGCGACGATCCGGGCGCCTCGCTCGGCGGCCAGGGTGCAGGCGACATCAAGGGCGTCATCGGACGATTGCCCGGCGACGACGGGCACGAGGAGCCGCCGGTACTCGAGCGCGAGGGCAGGCCCGAACGCTGGTGGGGCCCTGACCGTCTCTCGGAGTGACGCTTTCACGAATCGTCGCCGGTAGATGACGTAGAACACGAGCCCGGAGAAGATCCAGCCGAGACCGACCCACCGGGTCGTCGGGTTCTGAGCGACGATGACGAGAAACGACACACCCGTCGCGAGCCCCCCGGCGATCGCGAACAGTGGCCACTCGATTCCGCCCAGCATGAGATTGGGTCGGGCGCGATAGAACGCCTCGGTGGAACCCCTCTGCTTCACTCGCAGCCGTACGAGCGACGCGTGAGCCACCGTGAAGGAAAGCGTGGCGCCGAAGGAGTAGAGGGTGCCGACGAAGTTCACGTCGCCGGGGAGAAGGATCACGATTGGAGCGATGCCGGCAAACAGGACGAGCGGCAGCACCGGGGTCTTGAACCGCGGGTGGAGGCGACGGAAGACCTCCGGTATCTGCCGGTAGCTCGCCATCGAGTACGTGACGCGCGAGGCACCGATCACCCCCGCATTTGTCGCGATGAAGAGGATCGTTGCGGCGAGAATCCCCACGTAGATCTCGAGCACGCGCAGGAGCGAGCCCGTGACGCCGATGTTCTCGACCAGTCCGAGGATCGGGTCGTTGGCGTACCCCCCCTGCTCGGGAGGGAGCGCCAGGAGCGTCGTCAGCTCCCCGTTGATCATCTTGACGGGCAGAGCCGACAGGGCGATCAGCGGAAGCGTCAGATAGATCGCGAAGACCGCAGCGGCCACGAGCTTGTAGGCCTCGGGCACGGTTCGTGACGGCTCGCGCGCCTCCTCAGCGAGGTTCGAGACCGTCTCGACACCGGTGTAAGCCAGCATTGCGACCGGGACGGCGAGGGCAAGGTTCGACCAGGTTGGCGCCACACCCCAGTAGATGTTGTCAATGAGGATCGAGGGGCTGAAGATGAGGAAGAAGCCAAGGAGGACGAGCAAGACCTGGGTTGCGAAATCGAGGACTGCCAACACGATCGAGAGCTTCGCCGCCTCCTGAACGCCGACGATGTTCAGCGTCACGAGAATCACGATCACGACGGCCCCGGCGACGATGTCCCAGGGATTCGTGTTCAGCGGCTCCCAGAAGACCGAGAGGTAGTGCGGCACGAAGAACGCCGAGGTGGCGACCGTGACGACGTAGACGAGCATCTGCGCCCATGCAGCCCCGAAGCTGATGATCTCGTCGAACGCGTGGCGCGCAAAGCTCGACGACCCGCCTGCTTCGGGATAGAGGACGGTGCCTTCGGCGTACGTGGCAGCTGTCATCGCGAAGACGATGCCCGCGACGAGAAAGACGAGCGGGGTCAGGCCAAGGGCATAGACCGCCGTGAGACCGAGCGCGTAGTAGATCGAGGAGCCGACGTTGCCGTAGGCGGTGGCGAAGAGGGCCGGGGTGCCGAGCACGCGCTCGAGCTCGACCTCACGTCTTCGTCGACTGGGCACCGCAGGAGTGTAGAGGTATGCGGTACTGGTGCTCCGATTCGTCGAGCGGGACGGAGAACGATGAGGGCCGGCTTCCGCCGGCCCTCATGGAGCATCTCGTCGTGTGGAGGTGCGCGCTAGCCGTGAATGGAAGCGAGCAGCGGAATGATCAGGATCGCGACGATGTTGGCGATCTTGATCATCGGGTTGATCGCCGGCCCGGCGGTGTCCTTGTACGGATCGCCGACCGTGTCGCCCGTGATCGAGGCAGCGTGGGCGTCGGAGCCCTTGCCTCCGTAGGCGCCCTCCTCGATCAGCTTCTTCGCGTTGTCCCAGGCGCCGCCACCCGAGGTCATCGAGATCGCGAGGAAGAGACCCGTGACGATAGTGCCGATGAGGAGGCCACCGAGCATCTCGGGGCTGATGATGCCGACGGCGATCGGCACGAACACCGGGATCGCCGCGGGAATCATCATCCCCTTCAACGCCGAGGTCGTGACGATGCCGACGGCCAGCGAGTAGTCCGGCCTGGACGTCCCCGCCATGATCCCCGGGTCGGCGGCAAACTGGCGCCGAACCTCCTCGACGACCTCACCGCCGACGCGACCGACAGCCGTCATCGCGAGAGCCGCGAACAGGAACGGCATCGCCCCGCCGATGAAGAGCCCGGCGATCACGTACGGATCGTCGAGCGCGAAGACCGTTTCGATGCCCGCCTCGACGAGGCCACGCGTGTACTCATCGAACAGGATCAAGGCAGCGAGGCCAGCAGAACCGATCGCGTAGCCCTTCGTGACCGCCTTCGTCGTATTACCGACAGCGTCGAGCTGGTCGGTGATGGTGCGAACCGACTCCGGCATGTCCGCCATCTCGGCGATCCCGCCCGCGTTGTCGGTCACGGGACCGAACGCGTCGAGCGCGACGATCAGGCCGGCCATCGAGAGCTGTGCCATGACCGCGACGCCGATCCCGTAGATGTTGCCGCCCGCGATCTCGTAGGCCGCAATGACGCCGCCG
Source organism: Thermoleophilia bacterium (assembly GCA_043730975.1). Lineage (GTDB taxonomy): Bacteria > Actinomycetota > Thermoleophilia > Gaiellales > Gaiellaceae > Gaiella. Next base: position 4,236 of record JAYTJO010000253.1, read on the forward strand.
GCGATCACGATCACCGGAAGAGTCGTTGCCTCCATGCCCTTGGCGAGGCCGGCGATGATGTTCGTCGCATGGCCGGTCGTTGAGGCAGATGCGATCTTCTTCACGGGACTCCAGCGGCTACCCGTGTAGAACTCCGTGATCGCGACGAGCAGGAACGTGATCGTGAGGCCTACGAGCGCCGAGCCGTAGAGCTGCCAGAACGAGAACCTGCCGCCGTCGAATGCCTGCGTCACCGGGATGAACCCGATTGCCGACAGAATCGTCGCGGTGAGGACGCTCATGTAGAGCGCGTTGATGATCGAGTTCGGGCCGCTACCGACACGCGCGAAGAACGTGCCGATCACGGACGCGAGGATCGCCATTCCACCGAGCGCGAGCGGATAGAGCCAGAGGTCGCCGGCAGGGTACGCCGTGCCGAGGAGCATGACGGCAACCGTGGTGACCGCATAAGTCTCGAACAGGTCGGCGGCCATTCCGGCGCAGTCACCGACGTTGTCACCGACATTGTCGGCGATCACGGCGGGGTTGCGCGGATCGTCCTCGGGGATTCCGGCTTCGATCTTGCCAACGAGGTCGGCGCCGACGTCGGCGGCCTTCGTGAAGATGCCGCCGCCGAGACGGGCAAACACGGAGATCAGGGAGCCACCGAAGGCGAGACCGATCAGATCGGTGACGGCCGATTCGGGGCTGTTGCCGAGGGCGCCGGTGAGGAACCAGTAGTACCCGGCGACACCAAAGAGACCGAGTCCGACGACGAGCAATCCGGTCACCGATCCTGCGCGGAACGCGACCTTGAATGCGGGCGCGACCCCCTCGCGCGCGGCCTCCGCCGTGCGCAGGTTCGAGCGAACGGCGACGTTCATGCCGATGAACCCGGCGGCCGACGAGAGGACGGCTCCGATCACGAAACCGAACGCGGCTCCCCATCCGAGGGCGTTGTAGAAGCCGATCAGGAGGATCGGGAGGATCGCGACGACGGCGATCCACGTGTACTGCTTTTGCAGGTACGCGGCGGCGCCTTCCTGCACGGCACCCGAGATCTCACGCATCCGCTCGTTGCCCTGCGGCTGCTTGAGCAACCAGTAGGTCAGGTAGAGCCCAAACAGCACTGCGACACCCGCGCATACGAGCGCGAAGGCCACAGCATGGTCATTGAAGAAGTCCATCAACCCTCCGGAGGCACGTCACAAAGTTAGCGCCGAAACGGGATCGGCGCGCCCGATTATGCAGCACAAACTCGCGCGCCGCTTGACGAACCGCGC
>JAYTJO010000254.1:0-3236 GCA_043730975.1 Thermoleophilia bacterium
TCGACGACCCCGACAACGCGACCGTCCTCGATCGCGCGAACCGGCTTCTCCGTCCCGGCGAGCACGGGCACCGCGTCGCGCACGGTCGTCTTGACGTCGAGCTCCGGCCCGTCCTCTGCCTCCCCGGGCTCCGGAGCGCGCATGATCCAGCGAAGCGTGAGTACGTGGCTGCGAGGAACGTCACGCACGAAGTTCTCGACGTATTCATCGGCAGGAGAGCCGACGAGCTCCTCGCCGGTGCCGAGTTGCACGATCTTCCCGTCACGCATGATCGCGATCCGGTCACCGAGGCGCAGCGCCTCGGGCAGGTCGTGGGTGATGAAGACCATCGTCTTGCCCGTCTCGTGCTGCAGCCGCATGACCTCGTCCTGCATGTCCCTGCGAATGAGAGGATCGAGCGCGCTGAAAGGCTCGTCGTACAGCATCAACGTGGGGTCGCCGACGAACGCGCGCGCGACGCCGACTCGCTGCTGCATGCCGCCCGAGAGCTGGTCGGGGAACGAGTTCGCCACGTCTTCGAGGCCGACCACGCTGAGAACGGCGCGCGCCTTCTCGAGTCGCTCCTGCTTCGGGACGCCGCGGATCTCGAGGCCGAAGGCGACGTTGTCGATCACGCGGCGGTGTGCGAGCAGGCCGAAATGCTGGAAGATCATCGAGACGGAGTGCCTGCGAAGCTCGCGGAGCTCTGAGGCGCTCGCGGCCGTCACGTTCTGGCCCGCGATCTCGATCGTGCCGGCCGTCGGCTCGATCAGGCGGATCAGCGTGCGCACGAGCGTCGACTTGCCCGAGCCGGAGAGCCCCATGACGACAAACACCTCGCCCGGCCAGACCTCGAGGGAGACGTCGTGAACAGCTGCGACGCAGCCTGTCTTGGCCCGGAGCTCCGATCGCGACAGCTCTGCGTCGGGCGTGCCGATGATGCTGTCGGCCTTCGCGCCGAAGATCTTCCAGACGTTCTCCGCCCGGATCACGGGTGCAGCGCCCGTGCCGTTCGAGGCAGGCGGCGCGGGTGCTGTGACGGGGTCTGGCGGTTGTTGGATGCTCATGGCGTTAGGCAGACTTGTGGATCATCTGCTTCCGGCCGCCCGGATGCAAGGGGCCTGTGCGTCAGTGATCAATGAGCGGTGCGAGAACCGCTGCTCCGGCAAACGTCGATTCGGGTTCCTCGGACTCGATGCGGAGGAGCCGATTCCATTTTGCTGTGCGTTCCGAACGGGTCGTCGAGCCGACCTTGAGCTGGCCCGTGCGCCAGCCGACAGCGAGGTCGGCGAGCCAGCTGTCCTCCGTCTCGCCCGAGCGGGCCGAGAGCACAGTGGCGTAGCCGGCAGCGCTTGCGAGCTCGACGACGTGGCGGGCATCGCTCAGTGTCCCCACCTGGTTCGGCTTCACGAGCACTGCGTTCGCGATGTGGTGCTCGATGCCGTCTCGCAACCTCTCGGGGGATGTGACAAAGAGGTCGTCGCCGAGCAGCTGGACGGTGGGGGCGAGCCTGTCCGTGGCGTACCGCCAGCCGGCATCGTCGTCCTCGCCGAGCGCGTCCTCGATCGAGACGACCGGGTAGTCGTCGATCCAGGCTGCGAGCTCGTCGACGAGCTCCTCTGCCCGGAGGCTCCTGCCTTCCCTTGCGAGCACGTACCGGCCGTCCACGAGCAGTTGCGTGGCCGCGACATCGATGGCGATCGCCGCTTCGGCTCCGGGCTCGAGGCCGCTCCGCTCGATCCCCTCGAGCAGAACGTCGAGCGCAGCGCGGTTCGAGGGCAGCGGTGCCGCGAGCCCACCCTCGTCGGCGACGAGCGAGATGTCGTGGCCGCGCTCGCGGAGCACTGCCGCTGTCGCGGTTCGAACCCGCGAGGCCCACTCGATCGCCTCCGCGAACGTGCCCGCGCCGATCGGGACGACGAGGAAGTCCTGCACGTCGAGGAGGCCGCCAGCATGCGCCCCGCCCGAGATCACGTTCACCATCGGCAGCGGGAGAAGCGGTGGCAGGTCCGGGCACAGAGCTTTCCACAGCGGCAGCCGCTGGCTCCGGGCTGCCGCGATCGCGCAGGCCACGGAGGCGGCGAGCACCGCGTTCGCACCGAGCCCCAGGAGGTTCGGCGTCCCGTCGAGCTCCCGCAGAGCGGCGTCGATCCCATCCTGATCGCGTGCGTCTCGGCCTACGAGCTGCGCGCGGATCTCCGTGCGCAATGCCGCGACCGCATCGCGCACGCCCCTGCCGCCGTAGCGCTCACCACCGTCGCGGCGCTCGTGCGCCTCGTGCGAGCCTGTCGACGCACCCGAGGGAACGGTCGCCTCGCCCTCGCTTCCGTCCTCGAGGGTCACCGCACACCCCACCGTCGGCGTGCCGCGGGAATCGAGCGCCTCCCAGGCGTGGAGCCCCGTGATCAGCGCCATTGCCAGAGTCCGTCCTCGGGTCGGCGAAGGAGCATGATCCCCGCCTCGCGCGCGCGCTCACGTGACGGCGGATCGAGGAACTGGGCAGGCGATTTTCCGTCGGTGCGCGCGAGCATCAACGCTGCGGTGTGCGCAGTCAACGATGCTCGATCGCCTGCGAACCCGGATCCCGCCGCCACGTCGTAGCCGGTCAGGAATCCATCCGCGAGCGAGCGCAGCTCGGGTGTCAGAGGCTCCCACCTGATCGCCGAGAGCACGACGAACGAGAGGAAGAAGCCGAGATCGAACACCGGGTTCCCGTAGTGCGCGACCTCAAAGTCGAGCACCCAGTTGCCCGTCGGGCCGACGAGCATGTTCTTGAGCGAGTAGTCGCCGTGGACGAAGCAGCGGCGGTCGGTACGCAGCTCCTCGAGGAGCAGCGCAATCCCGTTCGCAAGCTCGGGTCGCCGCTCGATCACCGTCTCGTGAAACGGACGCAGACGTAGCTGTTCGAACGCCTCGAGGTCGTCGAACTCTCCGGGTAAGGGGCCTCGGGACGTTGCTGCGTGCCAGGCGCCGAGAGTCTCGCCGGCCCAGCGGCCGGCATCGGCGTGAACCCTCCCCTCCCCCACCTCTGCTTGCCAGTTCCGCGCGCTTGGAGGAATCAGCTCCATCACGAGCGCGTGGGCAGAGGGGTCGCTGTCGAGTTCGTCCGCCTGCGCGTCGGGCCCGGCGGCAGAAACGCCATGCACAAGTATTTCGCCATGTGCCGCTTCGGCGCACAGGCGCGACGCCAGGTTCACCGCCGGGCCGACTGCGGTGTACTCCAGCCGCGAGTTCGCGCCGAGCACGCCGACCGTCAC
>JAYTJO010000255.1:0-5634 GCA_043730975.1 Thermoleophilia bacterium
TACCGCATCGACGTGAAGACGAATCGCGTCGTGAGCCGAATCGATATCGGTCAAAACGCCTGCGGCCAAGTCGGGTTCGGATTCGGCCGCGTCTGGGTCGGGCATTGCGATACCGCCACGTCGGTCATCGTGATTGACGCCGCGACAGAGCAGGTCGTCGGCAAGGTACCTGCCTGGCCGTTGGTGTTCGTCTTCGGGTTCGGCAGCGCGTGGATGACCGGCGACCTGGGCGACGCCGGCGAAATCCTCCGCCTCGACCCGAAGACGCTCCAGGTGCAGGCTCGTATCACCGCAGGGCATGGCGCCACACCCTTTCTCACTCCCACGGGGGTCTGGTCGCTCAATACCGAAGACGGCACGGTCTCCCGTATCGACCCGGCGACGAACAAGGTGACAAAGACGATGCGCTACGGCGAACCTGGAGACTCTGCCGCAGCGTTCGCGGGCGGAGCGATCTGGATTCAGAACACGAGCGCGGGTGCCCTGTACCGCTTCAACCCATCGACAGGACGGACGACCAGGGTGCCGCTCAAATTCATGGGAGTGGCCGACGCGTACGTTGCCGTCGGTCGCGGGCGGATCTGGGTCAGACTCTCCGATCTCCGCGTTGCCGGCATTGACATCAAGACGGGCAAGCTACGAACCAACCTGCGGACGCAGGCTCCGGGCGGAGGCTACCTCGCTCTCGATCGCACATCGGTCTGGGAACCCGCGAGCCTGATCGACACCGTGTTCCGCATTCCCGCGCCCTGACGCGGTGACACGCCTTCGGCCTTCGTATGAGCGTGGTGGTGATCCACATCACGCTCATACGAGGTCGACGAGCTCCCACGGAGGAGCTACGGCGCAGGCACTCACTCTTACACCGAGTCGGGCGCCGGAATCGGCACGCGCGAGGCGACGGGTGCGGGATCCTCGCTCGCGGTCGCCTGCACGATCACTGCGGCAGTGATGATCGCGCCGCCGAGCAGCGTCGTTGCGGTCGGCTTCTCCGAGTACGCGAGCCAGACCCAGAGCGGGCCGAGGACAACCTCGAGCAGCGTCAGAAGCGCGACCTCCGCGGAGGGCAGCATCCGGGCTCCTACGGTGAGGAGCGTGAGTCCGATTCCCATCTGGAAGACGCCGAGCAGGAGGAAGATCGTCCAGTCCGAGCTCGTTGCAGACCCGATCGAGATGAATGGAGCGAGGACGACGATGACGAGAACCTGTGAGGCACACGTCGCAGGGAGCATCGACACGTCTTGCCGATGCCTGGTGAGCACGATCACCACGGCGAACGACGCAGTCATCACGAACGGGAGCAGAACTGCAAGAGCTCCCGCGTCCAGCGATCCGGCGACCATCACCGACATTCCCACGGCTGCGACGGCGATCGCAAGCCAGGTACGTCCCGCGATCCGCTCGGACATGAGCGCCCATGCGAGAAGCGCCGCGAACATGGGTGCAGCAGCCTGAAAGAAGAGCACGTTCGCGACGGAGGTGTAGTTCAGCGCGAAGAGGAACGTTCCCGACGAGATCGCCAGGGCGACCGTCACGATGATGCCGCTGATCCCGAGCGATCGAAGCGATGCGACCGCGCGGCCGCGCTCGGTGAAAGCGACGACGCCGAGCAGGAAGAGGAACGCGAAGAACGCGCGGCCCGCGATCTGCGTCGCCGGCGTCGCGTCGAGCGCGTGCTGGCCCAGGCCGGCGGTCGACCAGGCGACGGCCGCCCCGAGAATTGCGATCCGGCCGTTCCTCGTCGTCCGCCTGGCGTGTGTTGCGTCCATCGAGCCAGTCAACCACGTAAGGTCACGGGATGCGGAGGGCCAGTGTCACCGAGGCGGTTACCCGCCTCGGCACCGAGGGTGCGTTCGCCGTTCTGGCCCGCGCCCGGGCGCTCGAGGCAGACGGTCTCGACGTGATTCATCTCGAGATCGGAGAGCCCGATTTCGAGACTCCACCCCATGTCGCGGAAGCGGGGATCGCGGCGATCAGGGCGGGAGAGACCCACTACTGTCAGACAGCCGGGCTTCCTGCGCTGCGCGAGGTGGCAGCAGCGTCGCTCGCCTCGTCACGCGATGTCGCCGTCGACCCACAGAACGTCCTTGTCGCGAACGGCGCCAAGCCGTTCCTGTTCTTCACCGTGCTCGCGACCTGCGGGCCTGGCGACGAGGTGATCTATCCCGATCCAGGCTTCCCGATCTACGAGTCCGCGGTCCGCTTCGCCGGTGCGACGCCCGTGCCGCTTCCGCTGCGAGAGGAACGCGACTTCAGCTTCGATCCGGCCGAGCTCGAGAGCCTGCTCAGCGAGCGTACGCGGCTCGTCATCCTCAACGCGCCGCACAACCCGACCGGCGGCGTGATCCCCGCAGCCGACCTCGAGCGGGCGGCGACCGCCATCCTGCGCACGCCGGCATGGGTGCTCACAGACGAGGTCTACTCGCGAATCACCTACGACAGAGAGGCGCCGTCGATTGCCTCCCTCCCTGGGATGCTCGACCGGACGATTCTCCTCGACGGGTTCTCCAAGACCTTCTCGATGACCGGGTGGCGGCTCGGGTATGCCGCCGTCCCTGCCGATCTCGTCGACCCGCTGACTCGGCTTATCGTCAATTCCACGTCCTGCGTGCCGCCGTTCGTCCAGCTCGCCGGCGTTGCCGCGCTCGAGGGGCCCCAGGATGCGGTCGTCGAGATGGTGGCCGAGTTTCGCCGCCGTCGCGACTATCTCGTGCCGGCGCTGAACACGATTCCCGGAATCAGCTGCATCGAGCCGGGCGGCGCATTCTACGCCTTCCCGAACGTATCGCAACTACCGCTCGATGCGGACTCGCTCGCCGAGCGACTGCTCGTCGAAGCAGGGGTCGCGTTGCTCGCAGGGAGCGCCTTCGGAAGCCATGCGACCGACCACCTGCGCGTCTCGTATGCCTCGTCGCTCGAGAACCTCGAGCAGGCCGTCGAGCGCATCCGCGTGTTCGTCGCTGCGCTGGACGCCTGACCCCGGGGATGCGCGGTTTCGTCGACGTCCACTCCCACGTCGTGCCGTCGGGGGATGACGGGGCGGAGGGGATCGAGGAGGGGCTCGCGCTTTGCCGCATCGCCTTCGAGGCCGGCACGGATGTGCTCTTCGCGACGCCACACGCCCATGCCCCGTGGGACACGTTTCCGCGAACACCCGCGCGAGATGCAAGCTACGCGGCGGCCTTGCCCGTGATGCAGAAGGAGGCCGCAACGTGGGGCCTCGATCTCCGCCGCGGCTGGGAGGTCTACCCGACCGTGATTGCACCCGAGAATGTCGAGGGGTATGCCCTCGAAGGAACCCGAGGCGTCCTGATCGAGTTCCCCGGTTTCTGGCTCGACCTCGACGATGCGATCGAGGTCGTCACCGAGGCAGGGAAGGTCACCGAGGCAGCCGGGCTCGTGCCGGTGTTCGCCCATCCCGAGCGCTGCCGCGCCGTGGCCGAGGATCCAGCCTGCGTTCGCCCTCTTGTCGATCGAGGCTGGCTGCTGTGTGCCAACGCGCCTTCCTTCCTGGGGCGACATGGCTCCACTGCGGAACGCACCGTCTGGGAGCTGCTCGATGCGGGGCAAATCGCGATCGCAGCGTCGGACGCGCACTCGCCCGGGCGCCCGCCGGTACTGGACGAGGCGTATGCGGTGGTGCGTAAGCGGCGCGGGGAAGCGGTCGCCCGCCCGCTGTTTAGGGGTGCGGCGCTTCCCTGGAGCTGAGCCTCGACAGTCGCCAGTCGACCTCCGGAAGCCCGGCAGCGGCGAGCAGGGCGTTCGCGCGGGAGAAGTGTCGGCAACCGAAGAAGCCGTTGTGGGCTGAGAGCGGCGACGGGTGAGCGGCCGTGAGAACGTGGTGCCGCGCGGTGTCGACGATTGCGCCCTTCTGCTGCGCGTAGCGCCCCCAGAGGAGAAAGACGATCCCTTCGCGTCGGGTGGAGAGCTCGTGGATCACCCGATCGGTGAACGACTCCCAACCCTTTCCGGCGTGCGAGGCCGGTGAGCGTGGACCGACCGTGAGCACGCTGTTCAGGAGCAGGACGCCCCGCTCGGCCCACGGCGTGAGGTCGCCGGTCGCCGGAACGGGAAGGCCGGCGTCGGTCGAGAGCTCACCGAAGATGTTCCGCAGTGACGGTGGGTGGGCGACCCCCGACGGCACCGAGAACGAGAGCCCCATCGCCTGACCCGGGCCGTGGTAGGGATCCTGGCCGAGGATCACCACCCGCACATCGTCGAGTGGCGTTACGAGGAGAGCGTTGAAGACGAGGGGTGCAGGCGGGAAGAACCCACGACCCGACGCGACTTCCGCGGCGAGAAACGAACGAAGGCCCTGCATGGAGGGAGTCTCGAGCTCCTCGCCGACCGCCTCGAGCCAGCTCGCGTCCATGCGGGGGGTCACAGGCGATTGTGGACGGAGAGCACGGGAGCCCGATCATACGAATCGAACGCCGGCGGCGACGCCGTTGGTGGTGCTGATTGGGTACTCTGCGAGGCGAAATCAGAGCGCGGTTCCGGAGGCCCACAACGCTTCCCTCACCCGTTCGACAATGGGTGAGAGGAGGTGTTTGATTCATGGCAACAGGAACCGTGAAGTGGTTCAACGATGCGAAGGGCTACGGCTTCATCGCGCCGGACGAGGGAGGCAAGGACCTCTTCGTGCACCACAGCAACATCGCCGGCGACGGGTTCAAGACGCTCGCCGAGAACGCGAAGGTCGAGTACGACGCCCGCGAGGGTGAGAAAGGCCCGGAGGCGACGAACGTCGTCGCCCTCTAGGACGAGGTCTGTGAGTCGGAGCGAGGCCCTCGGTGTTGCGGGGGTCTCGCCTCGGACTCGCCCGGGCGGGACAGGTCCCGCCCCTACGCCTCTCCCCGCGCTGCGCTCTTACTTCTTCTTGCCCTTGCGGCCACTCGAGCCGGGACGCTGCTGCACGATCATGCCCTGCGCACCGCGTTCCTGGCGACGCCGCTGGTCGCGGTTGACCGGCTCCGGCATCGCGCCCTGCTCCCCGACCATTGCCACGTAGGCCTTCTTTTCCGCGGGCGTCATGACCGCGAGCGCCCGCTGCGCCTGCTCCGGTGTCTTGATCTCTCCGAACGTCTGCATCTTCTTGATCGCGCCCGCGAGCTCGGGATTCGAGCGCTCGTAGGCGGCGACCGACATCTTCTGGAACCAACGCCGCATGAACGGGATCTTCGAGAGCAGCGTCACGATCGGGCGCAGGAAGCGGCCGTTCTGGATGCGCGCGAGCAAGTAGAGCACGAGCATCGCGACGAGGAGAACGCCGAGGATGATGAACGGCAGGATGAAGAGGAAGCTGATCGCGAGAGGCATTGCGGCAATGCTAGCCGCTCCGAGCGTCACGAAGTCAGGCGAGCCCGCCCTGGCCGTCGTGTTGACCCGTGGCCTTCTCGTCGTCGCGGGCGTGCATGATGCGCTCTCGAAGCTCCTGCGGGTTGTTGACTCCGATGAAGCTGAATCGATCGGCCACATTGTCGCCTGCTGTGTCGAAGTCGATCGAGCCGACCTTCATGACCCGATCGATCGGAGACTGCTTCACGGTGATGTTCTGAATGCGATCGACGTTGGTGGAGCTCTCGGTCTTGGAGAGAATCCCACTGCGGATGTTGAGGCGCTTCGAGGTGATCG
>JAYTJO010000256.1:0-3928 GCA_043730975.1 Thermoleophilia bacterium
TGAAGAAGACGTTCCCCGCCATGATCGTCCCGATCATCGCGCCGACCTGGAGGAATGCGGCACGGGGCTGGAAGAGCTGCGCGCAGCCCCAGGCGGCGATCGCCGTGAACGCCACGATCAGGATCCAGAGCACGACGCCGTGGCGGACGAGGACGCGGCAGAGGACGTCGTACACGATCCACGCTGCGACGAGGAGCCCGACGCTGATCGCGACCGCCTGCCACGGCGTCAGGTCGGCCACCTCGGGGTCGATCAGGTACGCCCGGGCATTGAGGTAGTAGAGGACGACCATCAGCCCGAAGCCCGAGAGCCAGGTCGTGTAGGCCTCCCACTTGAACCAGGCGAGGTGGCTGGGCAGCACGGGGGGTGCGACCTTGTACTTCTTGACGTGGTAGAAGCCGCCCCCGTGCACCTCCCACAGCTCGCCGCCCACACCGTCACGGAGATCCTCCACCTTCGTCGGCGCCTCGAGGGACTGGTCGAGGAGGACGAAGTAGAACGATGCGCCGATCCAGGCGATCGCGGCGATCACGTGCAACCAGCGGATCAGGAGGTTGAGCCAGTCCGTGATATACGGATCGAGGATCGCCGTAACGACCGTCACGAGCGCTCCCAGCGGTCGCTCGCGATCGCCACGAGCTCGCCGACGGCGGTCTCGAGTTCTTCGTCCGTCGGGTTGTCGATCCGGACACGGAGAATCTCGAGGATCTCGGCTTTCGGGCGACGGTTGACGAAGACGACGAAGCGAAAGCCGTGTCGCGCCTCGTATTCGGCGTTCAGGCGTGCGAGCTCGGCCAGCACCTCGGGATCGTCGTCGCTGCCCTGCTCGGCGGCTGAGCGGGCGGAGAGGCCCTTGGTCTGTCCGATCGCCGGGTGCGCGTCGAGCACCTCGCGCTTCTCCGCGTCGGTCAGCTCGTCGATCACGGCGGCTGCGTTCGTGAGCGGGTTCTCCCGCTCGGCAAGCAGCTCGACGAACCGCGTTCGTCCCTCGAAGAGCTCCGCGAGCCCCTCGACGGTCAGCTGCCGCGGTAGCTCGCGCACGAGAACGGGGAGATGAGCAGGGGCACGTGGTAGTGGCCGTCCTCGAGCACGATCTCGAGCTCGACGCGCGTGAAGAACGGGGAGGGTGGGTGGAAGACGAGGCGATATGTACCCGGATCGAGCGACTCCGAGAGGCGGGCGCGCCCGTCGGCGTCGGTCTCGGCGCGTGCGATCTGGTCTGTCGCCGAGAGAAGCTCGACGGCGACCCCGGCCGCGGGTCGGCCCGCGGCGGTATCGAGCACGTGGGTCGAGAGCGAGACGGTCATCCAGAGAACTTTCGCGCTTCGACGCGATGGGCCTTTGCGATCTCGGCCTCGTCGGCGTTCGCGAGATGGCCGTCACGGACGACGGTCTCGCCTCCGACGACGAGGCGGTCGGGGCGAAACGGACCGGCGAAGACGATTCCCGCGACGAGATCGTCGGCTCCGCCGAGTTCGAGGCCGTCGGTGCGCCACACGGCGAAGTCGGCGCACTTGCCGGGCTCGAGCGAGCCGATGTCCTCCCGACGCAGCACCGCGGCCCCTCCCCGCGTGCCGAGCCGGATCGCCTCGCGCGCCGTGATCGCTGCCCCGCCCCCGCGCCCACGGCAGACGAGAAGCGCCTGCTTGACCTCGAAGAAGAGGTCGCTGCGCTCGTTCGAGGCGGAGCCGTCCACGCCGAGGCCGACCCTGACGCCCGCACGCACCATCTCTCGCACGGGTGCGGCTCCCGCACCGAGTCGCAGATTGGACGTGGGGCAGTGTGCGACCCCGGTGCCCGTGCTCGCAAAGCGGGAGATGTCGTTCTCCGAGAGATGGATGCAGTGCGCGCACCACACATCGTCAGCGAGCCACCCGAGCCGATCGAGATACTCGACCGGCCGGCAGCCGTGCAGCTCGAGGCAGTACGCCTCTTCCTCGAGCGTCTCGGCGAGGTGGGTGTGGAGGGGGAGGCCGAGGCGGCGTGCGAGTGCTGCCGACTCCTCCATCAGGCGACCGGTGACCGAGAAAGGTGAGCATGGCGCGACGGCGAGCTGAACCCGTGCGCCCGGCCCGGGCTCATGCAGGAGCGCCGCGAGGCGCTCGGTCTCGGCGAGCACCTCGTCGAGCTCCTCGACGAGCTCGTCCGGCGGGAGCCCGCCGTCGGAGATGCCGAGATCCATAGAGCCGCGTGAGGCGACGATCCGCAGGCCGATCTCGCTGGCCGCCTGCACCTCGGCCTCGATCAGTCCTTCGCGGCCACGCGGGAAGACGTAGTGGTGGTCGAACACCGTTGTGCAGCCCGACAGCGCGAGCTCGGCAATCCCGGTACGCGCGGCGGCGTACTCGGCATCCGCATCGATCAGCGACCAGACGGGGTACAGCTCCTGTAGCCAGGTGAAGAGGTCGGCCTGCTGAGCCCGAGCCCGGGTGAGGGTCTGGTAGAGGTGGTGGTGCGTGTTGACGAGGCCCGGCGTCACGACCGCACCGTTGAGATCGACCCGCTCGGTCGCCTCCGGCTCGGGGCCGGAGCCGACAGCAGCGATCGTCGAGCCGTCGACGAGGATCCAGCCGCTCTCGTGCTCGGACTCGGCATCGTCCATCGTGACGATCCAGCCGTTTCGGTAGAGCGTGCTCACGACGAGCCCGGGTGTGACTCGCGCTCGCCCGCCTCGGTCTGGCGGATGAAGCTCGCCTTCTCCCAGAACTCGGCGATCGTCGTCGCGTCGACGTAGCTCATCCCGCTGCGCAGGCCGCCGTGGAGCTCCTCGATCACGCCGGCGACCGAGCCGCGCAGTGGGAACTCCATCTCCTCACCCTCGGCAACGTACTGGTCGAGCGAATCGCCGCGCCCTTCGATTGCGAGTCGGGCCGCCGCGGCGGAGCGCGAGGCCATTCCCCGATAAACCTTGAAGAGCTGCCCGCGCCTGCGAACGACGTCTCCCGGGCTCTCCTCGCGTCCGGCGAGAAGGCTGCCCACCATGACGGTGCTGGCGCCGGCGCCCATCGCCGTTGCGACATGCCCGGCCCGCCGGATGCCGCCGTCGGCGATCAGGGGCACACCGATGCTTCGCGCAACCTCGGCGCACTCGAGCACGGCCGTGAGCTGCGGCACGCCGACTCCGGCGACGAGCCGGGTCGTGCAGGCGAAACCGGGGCCGATTCCGACCTTGATCGCGTCTGCACCGGCTGCAGCGAGATCGGTGACACCATCACCCGTCGCGACGTTCCCTGCGACGACCTCGACGTCGGGCCAGGCGCTCTTCAGCTCCTGAACGGCCTCGATGGCCGCGTCCGCATGGCCGTGGGCGATGTCGAGGACGAGCGCGTCGACCTCGCCCGCGATCAACCCGCTCGCGCGATCGAGGTAGTCGCCGCGGATCCCGATTGCCGCGGCGACGCGGAGGCGGCCGAGCGCATCTCGCGTTGCCCGTGGGTAGCGATCAGCGACGGCGAGATCCTTGAGCGTGACGAGCCCGGCAATCGTCCCGTCATCGGCGACGAGGGGAAGCTTCTCGATCCGATTCGCCGTCAGGAGCCGTCGTGCCTCTTCGAGGGGGATCCCCGGTGCCGCCGTGACGAGCCGCTCGCGCGGCGTCATCAGCGCCTCGACGAGGTCGCCTTCTTCGCCCGCGAGAAGATCGCGGGCCGTGAGCAGACCGAGCAATCGGCCGCCCGGATCGACGACGATGAACCCGGTGACGGCAAGTCGTGCAGCGTCCGCCCGCGCTTCGGCGACCGTGCGGCCCGGCTCGATCGTGTACGGCTCAGCGATGACGTGCGTGAGGTACCTCTTCACGCGGCGAACTTCGGCCGCCTCCTCCTCGACCGAGAGGAACCGGTGGAGGACACCGAGCCCGCCGAGCTGCGCCATCGCCACGGCCATCGGCGCGGTCGTCACCGTGTCCATGTTCGCCGACACGATCGGC
>JAYTJO010000257.1:0-3095 GCA_043730975.1 Thermoleophilia bacterium
CGACGACGTACTCCTTCGAGATCGGCACGACGACGGCGTATGGGACGAAGACCTCATCTTCGAGCGCAGGCTCCGGCTCCAACTCGACGAACGTTTCGAAGACCGTCAACGGCCTCGTACCGGGGGCGCTGTATCACTTCCGGATCGTGGCGACGAGTGATGCCGGCACGGTAACGGGAGCCGACAGGACGTTCACGACCCTGAGCCCCCCGACAGCGGCGACCGGCGCGGCTGCGGCTGTCGGCCCGACGTCGGCGACGCTCGGCGGCGCCCTGAATCCGAACGGACGCTCGACGTCGTGGTACTTCGAGTACGGCACGAGCACGGCATACGGGTCGCGGACGTCCTCAAAGGGCGTCGGTTCGGGCACCGCGACGCTCACCGTGGCAGTGACTGTCTCGAATCTCGCGCCGGGCGCGACGTACCACTTCCGCCTGGTTGCCTCGAGCTCGCTCGGCACGACACGCGGTGCGGACGCGACATTCGTGACAACCGGTGCGCCCGGCGTGGCCACGGGCCCGGTCAACTTCGCGACGCTGACGCTGACCTCCGCGAGAGTCACCGGCACCGTAAACGCTCGCGGGCTCCCGACGTCCTGGTGGATCGAGTATGGGCGAACTTCCCGCTACGGCTTCCGGACGGCCCTCGCATCGGTCGGTGGCTCGACCGATGTTCCCGTTGGCGCGCGGCTGCGCGGCCTGACTCCCGGCGTTCGTTGGCACTACCGCGTCGTCGCACAGAGCTCCGGGGGCACGAGCTCCGGCTCGGACGCCTCCTTCTCGACGCCACCCCGGCCGCTCGACCCAGCCGGTCGGCCAGTGCGCTGCACGATTGTCGGCACGCAGGCTGCCGATGTGATCCGCGGAACACGCGGTCGCGATGTGATCTGTGGGCTCGGGGGCAACGATGTCATCCTCGGGCGCGGTGGCAACGACACCATCTACGGCGGACCGGGGAACGACACGCTCGAGGGTGGCGCGGGCAATGACGTGCTTCGCGGAGGCGCCGGCAACGACACGTTCCGCGCGAGAGACGGGCGTCGCGACGTCGTCGAGGGCGGCCGCGGAACCGACACAGCCACTGCGGATCGCACGATCGACCGACTACTGAGCATCGAGCGCCGCCGCCTCTCATCGCCATAGAAGCGAGGCTGCGCATCGTCTCGAGCGGCCGGTCGAGTAGCATCGCACCATGTCGCTCTCCGGGACACCGCTCGACCGTCTGAGGGCGGGCGACCTCGCCGAGATCGACCCCGACATCGCGGGCTTGCTCGGCGAGGAGCTCGAGCGTCAGCGCAGCCAGATCGAGCTAATCGCGTCCGAGAACTTCACCTGGCCGTCCGTGCTGGAGGCCGTCGGTTCCGTTCCCACGAACAAGTACGCCGAGGGATACCCGGGCAAGCGGTACTACAGCGGCTGCGAGATCGTCGACCGGATCGAGCAGCTCGCGATCGACCGGGCGAAGTCACTCTTCGGCGCAGACCACGTGAACGTGCAGCCGCACGCGGGCGCCCAGGCGAACATGGCGGTCTACCTCGGACTGATGAAGCCGGGGGAGACCGTCCTCTCGCTGCGGCTCGATCACGGCGGCCACCTGACGCATGGGCTCAGCGTCAACTTCTCCGGACGGCTCTACACGATCGCCCACTACGGCGTCTCGCGCGAAACGAGCCTCGTCGACTACGACGATGTGCTGGCGCTCGCGAAGGAGCATCGGCCGAAGATGATCCTCTGTGGCGGCTCCGCCTATCCCCGCACGGTCGAAACCTGGGAGTTCCGCAAGATCGCCGACGAGGTCGGGGCCTTGCTCTGGTGCGACATGGCTCATTTCTCCGGTCTGGTCGCCGCCGGCCTGCATCCAAATCCGGTCGCCGACTGCGACGTCGTCACCTCGACCACGCACAAGACGCTCGCGGGGCCCCGAGCGGGATTCATCATGTGCCGCGAGGAGCACGCGACGGCGATCGACCGCGCTATCTTCCCCGGCCTCCAGGGAGGGCCGCTGGAGCACGCGATCGCCGCGAAGGCAACCTGCTTCAGGATCGCTGCTTCTCCTGCCTTCCGTGAGTACCAGACGCAGGTTCGCGCCAACGCAGATGCGCTTGCCGTCGAGATCATCGCGGGAGGGCTCGACGTGCTGACCGGCGGCACGGATACCCACCTGCTGCAACTCGATCTGCGCCAAACGGAGTGGACCGGCAAGGACGCCGAGGAGCGACTGCACGCGGCGAAGCTGACGACAAACCGCAACACGGTGCCATTCGACGAGCGGCCGCCGACGGTTGCGTCGGGCGTGCGCATCGGGACGCCCGCAGCGACGATGCGCGGCTTCGACGAGGACGACTTCCGCGAGGTCGGTCAGATCATCGTCGGTGCTCTCGCAGACGGAGCCGATGTCGAATCGCTTGCCGCGCGGAGCCTGGCGCTCTGTGACAGACGACCGCTGTACCCCGGGTTTCGCGGCTACACGACCTACGTGTCATGAGCGTCGCCTCCGTGATCGAGGTCGATCATCCGCTGGTTCGGCACAAGCTCGGCCTCCTCCGGGATGTGACGACGCCGACCCAGATGTTCCGGCAGCTCGTCAACGAGCTGACGCTCCTGCTCACGTACGAGGCGACGAAGACGCTCGCCGACGAAGCGGTCGAGATCGAGACGCCGCTCGAGCGGATGGGCGCCCGCCGGATCTCCGGCAAGAAGGTCGCGGTGTGCCCGATCCTGCGTGCGGGTGTCGGAATGCTCGACGGTGTGCTGTCGCTGATTCCGGGCGCGCGCGTCGGCTTCATCGGTCTCTATCGCGACGAGGAGACGCTGCAACCCGTCGAGTACTACGTGAAGCTGCCGAACGACATCGCCGACCGCGATGTGCTCCTCCTCGACCCGATGCTGGCCACGGGCAACTCGACGGCCGCCGCCGTCGTCACGGTGAAGGAGGCGGGAGCGACGTCGATCCGGCTGATCGCTCTCATCGCGACGCCCGAGGGAATTGCTCGCATCCATGAGGAGCACCCGGACGTGGCCATCGTCGTCGCCTCGATCGACCGGGGATTGAACGAGAAGGGCTACATCGTTCCGGGCCTCGGCGATGCAGGCGAC
>JAYTJO010000258.1:0-4100 GCA_043730975.1 Thermoleophilia bacterium
GCGCTCGCAGTACGACGACTGGGTCGACAACCAGGTGCGGACGACGGGCCTCGACGCATACGTCGCCGAGAAGAACGAGGCGAGCATCGACGGGCTTCCTGCGATCGATCGCTAGGTCGGCAGCGGAAACAGCTCGGCCTGCAGCGACGACTCGCTCGCGGTGAACCCGACGGCGTCGTAGATCCGGATCGCGGCGTAGTTCGGATCGGCGACCATCACGAGTGTCTCGGCCTCCAGTTCGGCGAAGCCGAACTCGCTGACGTGGTGCACCAGGGTTCCCGCTAGGCCACGGCCACGGAGCTCGGGGTGGGTCTCCACCGATTGGAACCGCGCCAGACCGGCGCCCGCGCGGACAAGGCCCATCTGGGTCACGAGCCGATCGCCGACGAACGCTCCGAACCATTGGCCGTGCCCCGCGACAACGAGAGCCCGGTTGCTCTCGGTACGGAGCGTGACGAACTCCAGGTGGCTCTCCTCGTATCCGTCATGGCAGGCGATCTGGAGCCCGAGGCTCTGCGCCCAGTCGTCATCGGTCGCTAACGGACGGTAGGTCGCCTCGGGGTTCGGGTGGGGAGGAAGGCGCACCGAGGCAGCGGTCATCACTGTCCAGGCATCGACTGCGAACCCACGCGCGGCGAATCCGGCCAGGGCGGACACCTCGCCGCTCGGACAGTCGAAGGCGATCGCGCGATGCTGCGCCCCGGGTAGAGCCACTTCGAACCGATCGAGCCAGCGTTCGATCTCGTCGGTCGGAGGTACCTGGTCGAGGACGAGGAAGTTGCCCCAGTAGAAGGTCGGGTTCGACGGAGTTCGAACGACGAGGTGATCGCCGCAATCCTCGATCGTCGATCCGGCGCGCTCGAGGAGCGCGAGATCCGTCTTAAGCCCGAGCGAGACGACGTCCACGGCCGTAGCTTACGGTCCCGCCGCACCGGGCTAGCGCGATACCTGGCTACCATCGGGCGATGTCGAACCACCGCCTCGTCTACTCGAGTGAGGGCGGCGATCATCGCCGCAAAGAGACCCATCGGCAAGCGTCCGCAGCGAGAGGCCCGCAGCTACCGAACGACGGTGTCGTTCGCGTTTTTCGTGAGAAGGGCGGCCGTGGTGGGAAGACGGTGACCGTGGTCCGCGGCCTCGTCGGCGATCTGAGCGCTGTCGCGAGCGACCTCAAGCGCCACTGTGCGACGGGTGGCGCCGTCAAGGCGGGGGCAATCGAGATCCAGGGCGATCATCGCGACAAGATCGTGGCGCGACTGCTCGCCTCCGGACACCGCGCGAAACCCGCCGGCGGGTAGCTCATTAGCCGGTTGCGACGTAGACGTGACCCTGTTCGTCTGCTGCGAGGGCAAGAACAGGGTGGTGGAGCTGGAGCGTGCGGATGAGCTCGCCGGTCTTGGGATCCACGCGTGCGAGCTGGCTGCCACTCGCGACCCAGATCGCATCGCGTCCGATCGTGAGAGCAGATGGAGGCAGACCGAGAGGGATTGTCGAGGTCACCTGGGAGCTGCGCGGATCGATGCGATAGAGCCTGTCGGGGCCGGTCGTGGCAACCCAGATGTTGCGATCATCGACAGCGAGCGCACTGGCCACGCCAGTGATTGGCGTGCGGTTCACGACGTGCGCGGTGTGCGTGTCGATCCGCACGACATCGTCGGATGCGAAGCCGATACCCCACACCGACGTCGAGTTCGCCGCCAACGCCAAATACCTACCGGCTTTCGAAGCAGCCTTTGCTCTCAGGCTGATGGGGTCGAGTGCGAGCACGGCGCCGTCTTGCAGGCCGACCCAGACGTCGCGCTCGGTTGGGGCGAGCGCTGCGAGCCCCGTTGCAGTCGGTGTTGGCCGGATCGGACGGGTCAGGATGCCGGTGCGAGGGAGGTATCGCGCGATCCGGCCGGAATAGCTGTAGCTGATCCACACGGTCGCCCCGGCGGTCGCGACCACGGACGGGGTGTCGGGGAGACCGATGACGCGCCGTACGGCGAGGGACGATGGGTCGACAAGCGAAAGGGTATGCGCGTCCAGGTCGCCGACCCACAGTCCGCCAGCTCCATATGAGAGGCGTCCAGGCGAAGTTCCGACGCTGCGAGTGTGGGAGATAACGGTCCCGCGCTCGTCGACGATAGTGATTCCATCCGCGAGAGCGGCGGCAGCGTGTGTCGTATCACGCGAGGCAACGATTGTTGCCACTGCGGCAACGGCGACGACCAGGGCGAGGCCGAGACCCACGAGGGCTCTGTGGCCGCGCGGCGGGGTTGCGTCAGGTTCGGATCCGATGGGCGTGACCGCGCGCGGGGGCGACGCGATCTCGAGTGAGGCGTCATGGCGGAGAACGCGTCCTTCGAGATCCCGCAGGCGAGGGCCGGGCTCGATCCCGAGTTGTTCGACGAGGGTCCTCCGTGCGTCTTGATAGACCGCGAGCGCGTCGGCCTGCCGCCCCGAACGGTAGAGCGCGACCATCAGCTGGGCGCGCAACGCCTCGCGGAGAGGGTACGTGGCCACGAGCCCGGTGAGCTCGGGCACGAGCGCAGGCCCGCTGCCGCACGCAAGATCAGCGTCGATCAATTGTTCACGCACGCTGAGTCTCTGCGCGTCGAGCTCCGATGCGCGACGGGCGGGTTCGCCTTCGACAGGTGCATCGGCGAGCGCCTCGCCTCGCCAGATCTCGAGTGCGAAGCGAAGGGTCGCCGCGGCCGATACGGCGTCACCGGCGGCGAGTTCGCCGCTACCGCGCTCCGCGAGATGCTCGAACTCGAGCACATCGAGCTCGCCCATCTCAACTCGTAACCGGTAGCCGTTCGGCACCGTCAGCAGGCGGCCCTCCAGGCCGATCTCCTGCAGGGCTCGACGGAGTTGCGAGACGTACACCTGGACGAGGTGGCCGGCCGAGGCCGGCGGGCTCTCGCCCCACACCCCGTCGATGATGGACGTCGAGGAGACGACCTCGTCCGACCGAACGAGAAGCGTCGCGAGAACAGCCCGTTGCTTGCCGGCTGGGATTCGGGCATCGACCCTGCCCGAGCGGACGAGGATGGGACCAAGAATCCCAAAATCGACCCCGTCACTCACAACGACGAAGGATCGCAGATCGTTCGAACCGCCGCTAGTGCACCGTCCGGGTGCACTAGAGGACGGCTAGAGCGCGCCTTGAGGGCTACGCGCCACGCTGCTGCTGTAAACGTCATCGACTTGAGAGGAGCACAGCATGAGCGCGTTCGCCCGCATGTCCCGTTTGACCGTAACGATCCTGATCGTCGCGCTATCGGCTGTAGTTGTCTCTGTGGCTGCCGGTTGCGGCGGTTCGGATTCTTCGACTGGCGCGGCTGATCCTGAGGCGGCCGCGTCCGGGTTTGTCTCGAGCGTGCGCGACGGTGACGGTGCATCTGCCTGCGGGTATTTGACGGACGCGGAGCAGGAGGCACTCGTCACAAACGCCAAGGAGGTCGTCCCTGCGCTCGATACCGCGTCCTGCGAGAGCGTCGTCGAGTCCTTCCACAAGGCGAACGCCGAAAACGTGGATCTTCTCGACGGATCGCTTGAGAAAGTCGCCGACAGCGGCGGGTTCGCTAGTGCTACCTGGGTGTGGACGGGCGGTAACGGCGAGCAGGCTGTTCTTCTTGCGAAGGAGGGCGATGCGTGGTTGCTAGCAGAAGGTGGGAACGACTTCCCGAGCGCAGTTCTTCACTTCTTCGATCAAGCCTGAAGTCATTCGACGTCATCGACCCGAAAGGAACCAAGCATGAGCACATGCACCAGCACATTCCGTGCGACGGGGGGGATTCTAGTCGTCGCATTGTCGGCTGCTCTCACCATGCTCGCCCCCGTCTTCGCTGGCTCCCTGCAGGCCTGCGGCTCGGTGACCGACTGGCGATCCGTTCAGGGCACAATCCGTTGCACGGGAGCCCTAACATGAGACGCATGACCGTCAGACAGGGGGCTGGCTTATTGGCTTCGGCGTGCGCGATCGCCGGAGCCACCGCACTCGGGGTATGCGCTACGCCGGCACCCCAGGTCAAGATCCCAATCCGCAACTACCCGCTAGGCGTGGCAATCGGCGGCGGAAGTGCCTGGGTCTCTACCCACCGCGACTCGATCCT
>JAYTJO010000259.1:0-4384 GCA_043730975.1 Thermoleophilia bacterium
TTCCCGGGGTTCGGCAAATCGCGACACGCCTCGTCGATCAGAGCGGCAGCGGCCACTTCGCGGGGCTCTGGCGCCCACTCATCGATGTCGACGCCCGGCGGCACCTCGAAGACATTCCCGGTGTGTCCACAGACCTCGGCGAGCACGGAACGGATGTGCTCTGACCCGACGAACGTCGCCCTGGCACCCGCGAGTGCTTCAGCCCCCCACGCCGACAGCGCCGGGTTGCCGCGCATGGAGTACTCGAGCTCCGATCCATGCGCCTTCACCGCGAACGGCACGCCGCTCGCTGCCCCAACCGGGCCGCCCAGGAGAACATGATTCGTGAAGACGACATCGGCGGGTAGGAGATCCCGGACGGCATGGGCATTCGCCTCCACCCAGTCGTCGAGCTCGGCGCGCGTGCAATCCTGGACGCGTCGCACGTCGTACCCGTCGTAGCGATCGAGGACGAATACCGGCAGCAGGCCTCCGACGTCGGGCCGCGCGGTGTCGGCTGTGCCGAGGTCGTATTGCTCGGGGTTCGGTTCCTGCGAGAGGACGGTGACGTGATGTCCCGCATTGCTCCACTCGCGCGCCAACATCCGACTGTAGACATTCGAGCCGGTGCCTCCGAGCAGATACCCGTGCCAGAGCAGAATGCGCATCCGTTCATCCTGCCTGGCGACCTCGAGGTGCGCCGGATCGTGACGCCTAACCCGGGAGACAGGCTGAAGCCTGTCGCCAGCTCAGTTCAGGTGGAAGTAGAGCGCGTAGAGCAGCTCGACTGCGGGGTTCGACGTGTGCACCTGGACGTCGGCGGGCGTCGTCAGGAGCGCCTGTGAGTAGTTGAAGATGATCTTCACGCCAGCAGCGACGAGAGCGTCGGCGGCTCCCTGAGCGGCGTCGGCCGGGACAGCCAGAACGCCGACAATGATGTTCCGCTCGTTGACGAGCTCCGGCAGTTGCTCGAGCGGGCTGACCGGGACTCCGCCGATCATCCGCCCCTCCTTCGCTGGATCGACGTCGAACACGGCCGCGATCGTGATGCCATGCTGCGCGAAGATCGGCGAGCTCGTGATAGCACCTCCAAGCCGACCAGCACCAACGAGTGCGATGTTGTGCTGACCCTGCGTGCGGAGGATCTTGCGGATCTCGCCGAGAAGCGACTCGATGTTGTAGCCCACGCCCCGCTTGCCGAAGCGACCGAAGTTGGAGAGGTCGCGGCGGATCTGCGTCGCGTTGATGTTCGTGTACTCGGCGATCTCCTGCGACGAGATCCGATCCTTGCCCATCGTCTTGGCCTGCGTCAGCACCTGCAGATAGCGGCTGAGCCGAGCTGCAACACCCACTGTGAGTCTCTCCGCCAACTCGCTTCTCCTTGATCCCGACGCTTGTGACAACGAGTCACATACTGCCTGCCGGACCGGGTTGGCGCATCGGGGAACCGTCTGCCGGCCGAAGCCTCTGAAGCAGCGCCTCGACGGTGACGAAGTACGTGAATGCCCGAACGCCGTCGATCTCGATCACCGGGAGCAGCGCCCGGTATTCGGCCTCGAGTCGGTCGTTGCCCGCGATATCGATCACCTCGACCTCGAAGGGCTCCCGTGCCTGGGCGTCAAGGACGACAGCAAGCGCCTGATCGCAGAGATGGCAGCCCTCGGCACTGAAGACCGTCACGCGGCGGCCCGGCGCGATGTTCGTCGAGCCTCCCTCGCCCGGACGAGGCATCGCCTCGCCTACGGGTAGAGGCCGCGGATCGTCGTGGCCTCTGCGACGCGCTGCACGGCGATCCCGTAGGCGGCCATACGCATGCTCGTTGCATGGCGCTCGCGGGTCGACCACGTCTCCTCGAAGGCCCGCACGACGATGTCGTTGAGCTTCGCGTGCACCTCGTACTCCTTCCAGAAGTACTCCTGGAGCCCCTGTACCCATTCGAAGTACGAGACGACAACGCCACCCGCATTGGCAAGGACGTCAGGAAGCACGAGGATGCCGCGATCCTCGAGGATCTCATCGGCGTCCGGCGTCGTCGGCCCGTTGGCACCCTCACAGATCATCTTCGCCCGCACGCGTGGCGCGTTCTCGGCGGTGATGACCTGCTCGAGAGCGCACGGCGTGAGCACGTCGCAGTCGATCTCGATCAGCTCCGCGTTGGTGATCGCGTCGGCGCCAGGGAAGCCCTCAAGGGCACCGTGCTCGGCCTTGTAGGCAATCGCTGCGGGCACGTCGAGGCCGTACGGATTGTGGATTCCTCCTCTGGAATCAGAGACCGCGATCACGCGCACTCCCTCGTCGGAAAGGAGGCTTGCAAGATTCGAGCCGACGTTGCCAAAGCCCTGGATCGCAATGCGCGTGTCGTGCAGGCGGGATCCCTGCTTCTGGAGGGCGGTGCGGATGCAGTACAGCGACCCGCGTGCGGTCGCCCCGTCGCGACCAACTGAGCCCCCGACAGCGAGGGGCTTACCGGTGACGACGCCGAGCACCGAGTGACCCACGTTCATCGAGTAGGTATCGAAGATCCACGCCATCACCTGAGCGTCCGTGCCGACGTCGGGGGCGGGGATGTCCTTCTCCGGTCCGATCTCGTTGATGATCTCGCTCGTGTAGCGGCGCGTCAGGCGTTCCTTCTCACCCATCGACAGGAGCTTCGGATCGCAGATGACCCCGCCCTTCGCGCCGCCGAACGGGAGGCCCATAAGGGCGCACTTCCAAGTCATCCACATTGCGAGCGCCTTCACCTCGTCCTGCGTGACGGCCGGGTGATAGCGGATCCCGCCCTTGGCGGGGCCTCGCGTCATGTTGTGCACAACCCGGTATCCCTGGAACGCGAAGACCGAGCCATCATCCATCTGCACCGGCACCGATACCTCGACGCCCTTCTTGCACTGGGAGAGGATCTGGATCAGATTCGGGTCGACGTCAAACGTCTCACCGACCCGCCGGAGTTGCGCCTGTGCAAGGGCAAAGGGGTTCTCGCGCAGATGGGTCGGCATGGGTGTTACAGCGCTCATACGGTGGCACCATCGCTCACAGCGACCCGACTATACCGCCGTGGCCGTGACGGTGGCGCTCTCAACCCTCTGGGCTACTCGATCGAGAACGGGACTACCTCCTCGTTCGGGAACCCACCGCCAACGGGGATCGCGGTGATCCGCAGCTCGTATTCGCCGGGCGGCAGTCGCCTGCCGTTTGGCCCCCGCCCCGTGATCCCGAAGGAGTATCGGCCCGGCAACAGGTCTCGGACGAACGCCAACTGCCCGATCAGCCGATCGTTCCGATAGAGCTCGAGCCTCGCCTCCTCGAGGGGAAGCAGCTGGGGGCGATCTGGGCTCCCGTCGACGCGGCCGAGCGTGAGGGTGAGGACCGTCGGTTCGGCGTCCGACGGCTCGAACGACCGGCTCGAGAGACGGACGCTCCGAATCAGGTCGAGGCCGACGACGGGCACGGTGATCGTCCACGGAATCTTCAGCGTCGCCCCGTACCGCACGCTTACCGCGAGCGCTCCACGGAGGGCGGCGGGAGCACGAGGCAGCAGCGGGACGCGTGCGGTCACCGCAACCTGCAGCGTCGCTCCGGGACGCAGGCGCGCGGTCGTTGGAGCAACATCGACCTCGATATCAGCGCTGTCCGCGGACCCCGGTCGGATGGTGATGTTGACCGCCCGGCGGCTCGTATTTCTCAGCGTGATCACACGTCCCACCTGTGTGTCCTCGTCGAAGACGGTCCCGAGGGAGACCATCGGCGGTTGCGCAACGAGCTCGATCGCGGCGGCGCCGGACGGGTCGATGGTTCCAACGGCGCCTCCGACGACACGCCTCGCGCTCGCGACGAGCGCCTGCTTCAGACCTGCGGCGTCGAGGTCAGGTCGAGCCTGAGCGAGAAGCGCCGCCGCTCCCGCCGTCAGCGCAGCCGCCGCACTCGAGCCGCTGAGCGTGCCGTATCGCGCGGCACCGTCTTCGTCGCGGCCGGGGTCGGCCGTCGCGAGCCCGATGCCTGCCGCATTGACCTCGGGCTTCTGCGCCCCGTTGAATGCCAGTCCTTCGGAGGAGAAGGGCGCGGGACCCCCCCGGTCGGGATTGCCGTTGAACGAGGCCGCGCCAACGGAGAAGCTGACGGGGACGCGTTGCCGCAGTGCGGTACGAACAGCTTTGGCGGTTTCGACGGAGAGCCCGAGGATAGGAACCTCCACCGGCCCGTCCGTGCCGAGCGACCCAGCGGGAAGCGCTCCGTCGACGAGGACAGCCGTTGCGCCCGCCGCGACAACCTCCCGCACGGCCTCGGGCGAGGACGTCCCTCGCGGCAGGAGCACGGCGGCACCACCAACGCGGCTGTACCCGTTGCCGTCGAAGAGCCTGCTGAACCCCCCCGCCGCACCGACCACCGCCTGGACGGAGCGCGGCAG
>JAYTJO010000260.1:0-2848 GCA_043730975.1 Thermoleophilia bacterium
GGTCAGACTCGACGCTCCGTGGCAGGCCTCTGGGGCCGAGGTACCTATTCGTGACGATCTGTCACAAGTATTCTCGGTTGGCGAGTGTCTCCCGCGGACGCGTGCTCTGTCGCGTGAGCGGCGCTGGGCCGCACCTGGTTACGCTGTGACACGCAGGCTGCCCGAGGGCGCAGCGCGCCGGAGGTGTGCTGCTACGCGGGTTTGCCGACGGCTAGACGGAGTTGATCCGCGAGGGGCAGGGTCTCACCGAGTCCGAGGTCTGTCATTCCCGCACCATCGTCCGAGACGACGTTGTCCCCGAGTTGCAGCATGCGCAGCTGATCGCGGGTCACCGGAGGGTGTGGGAGCCGCTCGAGGATTGCCGCCTGCGGGCGCATGAACCAGAACGGCACGTGAAGGGCCGGACGGCGAGTGTTCAGAGCCGACTTCAGCTGCGACCAGAACTCGTTCCAGTCGACGATGTCAGGTCCTCCGATCTCGACGAGCAGGTCGTCACTTCGTCGCACGGCAAGGGTCACCGCGCGCGCCAGGTCGTCCGCCCAGATCGGCTGGATCCGCTGCTTTCCGCTGCCGATCACCGGAGTCACCGGAGCGAGCCTCGCGATCCGCGCGAACTGCGCCAGAGCGCCCCCGTCACCCGCGAAGACGAAGCTGGGGCGCAGGATCGCGTGCCCGAGGCCGGAGCCGCGCACAGCCTCCTCGGTCGTCCACTTCGCGCGGTAATACGGAACCGTGTCTTTCGTTGCCTCGCTCGTTCCGAGCGCGCTCATGTGAACGAAGCGCGTCACTCCCGCACCACGGGCAGCGTCGAGCAGGTCACGTGTTCCCGCCGTCATCACCCGCTCGAAATCGGCGGGTTTGCCGGTGAGGATCGCAACGAGATGGACGACCGCCGAACAGCCCTCGACGGCCGAACGAAGACTCTCGACGTCGGTCACGTCGGCCCGGACGAGCTCGCAGTCGACATCATCGAGCGCTCCGGCGCCACTGGTATCGCGGACGAGCGCGCGAACGCGTTCGCCAGCATTCGCGAGCGCGCGCACGACATGCCCACCGACGAACCCGGTAGCGCCGGTGACGAGAATCATGACGGTGCCTCGAAGTTCTTCCAGTAGCGACTGGGCGTCGGGCCGCGCTGACCCTGGTACTTCGATCCGAGCCCACTCGACCCGTACGGGTGCTCCGCCGGCTCGAGGAGCTGGACGAACGAGATCTGGCCGATCTTCATCTCCGGATAGATCGTGATCGGGAGATTTGCGACGTTCGAGAGCTCGAGTGTCACGTGCCCGTCCCAACCCGGATCGATGAACCCTGCCGTCGAATGAATCAGAAGCCCCAGGCGGCCGAGCGAACTCTTGCCTTCCAGGCGGGCGACGAGGTCGTCCGGAAGCGCAATGCGCTCGAGCGTTGAGCCGAGAACGAACTCGCCGGGGTGGAGGATGAACGGCTCGTCTCCTTCGATCTCGACGAGCTCCGTCAGGCCCTCGAGCTCTCGTTTCACGTCGATGAAGGGATAGCGCGAGTTGCGAAAGACCCGAAACAGCCGATCGACGCGGACATCGAGGCTCGCCGGTTGCATCAGTGCGTCGTCATACGGGTCGATCACAATCCTGCCCTCGGCGATGAGTCGGCGGATTGACCTGTCAGAAAGAACCATGCCCGCGATCCTAGATGATTGATTCCGAATTGACGCGCTCGCGGCTGGGGGCCTGGACACATCGCATCGCGGCCGTCTCGATCAGCATCAAGGCAACCAGCCTTAACGCAGATCGAGCCGACCACGCTGCTCGGTTCAGGCCCTCCCCGACAAGCACATCATTTCGGAATCAATCATGCAGATGTTTGCGCGATCGGTTCGCGGAAGGCCCGGATGCGGTACGCTCAGTGACCCGGTGTCCATGCTCTACGGACCAATGGATCCGAATGAACGCTTTCGCGCTCGTCGGGACCAGACGCGCCGAACGAAGCGGCGACGGCGCGCCGCGGTCCTCGCTCTCCTCCTCGTCGGTGTCATCGTCGTCGTCATGGGCGCCAGGTTCGTCGGGGACGCCCCGACTACGGTGGCGGATGCGAGCGCAGACGGATCCTCGACACCCGCTCTCTCAACTCCTGCTCCAGCGGGCAGCCCGAGGCCCCTTCCGGTCGAGATCCGCGGCATTCACGTCACCGGGGCACTGGCTTCGCTCCCCGGGAAGTTCCGTGAGTACATCGGATACAAGCGCTACGGTCTGAATACGATCGAGCTCGACGTCAAGGACGAGAGCGGGGAGATCGGATTCACGCCAGCCGACGTGCCCCTGGCCCGGACTGTCGGCGCCACGCGCCCGTACTTCAACCCCAAGGCTCTCGTCGGGCTGGCGCACCGAAACGGCGTCTACATGATCGGGCGGGTCGTCTGCTTCCAGGATCCGACGCTCGCGAGCGCCCGGCCCGATCTCGCGATCCAACGGGCGGACGGAACCGTCTGGACGACCGCTGCTGGTCTCGGGTGGGTGAACCCGTACGACCGCCGCGTGTGGGACTACTGCGTCTCGGTTGCAGAGGCTGCCGCGAAAGCGGGATTCGACCAGATCATGTTCGACTACGTGCGCTTTCCGTCAGATGGAGACGTTGCAAGCGCCGTCTACCCCGGGCGCACGAGCGTCTCCAAGGGACGTGTGATAGCTGACTTCGTCGCCTACGCAAACAAGCGACTCGAACCGTATGGCACCCGCGTTTCGACCGCGCTCTTCGGGCTTGCAGCGACGCGCGATCTCGGGATAGGGCAGGTTCCTCGCTGGATCTCCAAGCACGCGGACAGTGTCTCCCCGATGTCCTACCCGGTGCTCTACGGCGATGGAGAGCTCGG
>JAYTJO010000261.1:0-2993 GCA_043730975.1 Thermoleophilia bacterium
CCCAGAGCAGCGCGCTCGCTACTCACGACACATCCTGATTCCGGAGGTGGGTGAGGTCGGGCAGCAGAAGCTGCTCGACGCGCGCGTCCTCCTGATCGGCGCGGGAGGACTCGGCTCGCCCTCGTCGCTCTACCTCGCCGCGGCGGGAGTCGGAACGCTCGGCATCATCGACGCCGATATCGTCGACGACTCGAACCTGCAGCGCCAGATCGTTCACTCCACGAAGACGCTCGGTGAGCCCAAGGTGCTGTCCGCCAAGCGCGCGCTCGAAGCGCTCAACCCCGACGTGGACGTCGTCACCTATCAGGAGCGCCTGACCTCCGAGAACGTCGAGCGCATCCTCGCCGACGGCTGGGACGTGATCGTCGACGGCGCGGACAATTTCCCGACGCGCTACCTCGTCAACGACGCCTCCGTCTGGCACAACATCCCAGTCGTCCACGGGTCGATCTACCGGTTCGAAGGCCAGGTCACGGTCTTCCATCCGCACGTCGGCCCCTGCTACCGCTGTCTCTACCCCACCCCGCCGCCGCCGGAGCTCGCGCCGAGCTGTGCCGAGGGCGGCGTGCTCGGCGTCCTGCCCGGGATCGTCGGATCGCTCCAGGCGAGTGAGGCGCTGAAGCTGATCCTGGGCGCGGGCGAGACACTGACCGGCCGCCTGCTGCTGTTCGACGCCCTGTACACGACCTTCGACGAGGTAGCAGTGAAGAGGGATCCCGGTTGCCCCGTCTGCGGCGATTCGCCGACGATCTCGGAGTACATCGATTACGTCGAGTTCTGTCAGGGCCCGGTCCACGCATGACCGCCGTCCGCATCCCCCCGACACTGCGCGGTGAAGTGGGCGGCGAGCGTCAGGTCGAGGCCGAGGGCGCAACAGTTCGCGCCGTGCTCGACGATCTCGTCGACCGGTACCCCGCCCTCGGCTCGCAGATCTTCAGCGACGGTGAGATCGCGACCTTCGTCAACGTCTACCTGGGCGGAGAGGACGTGCGCACGCTCGATGGGCTCGACACCGAGGTTGCCCCCGGCCAGACCGTGATCCTCCTGCCGGCGATGGCCGGCGGGTCGACACCCCCACGGTCGCGGCCGGTCGTCTCCTCGCTGCTCGACCTGGTCGGCAACACACCGCTCGTCGAGCTGTCGCGGATCTCACCGAAGCCCTCCGTGCAGATCTACGCCAAGCTCGAAGGTCAGAACCCCACCGGCTCGATCAAGGATCGAGTCGCGAAGTCGATGATCGAGGCCGCCGAGGCGTCGGGCGAGCTGAAGCCGGGGCGCCACCTGCTCGAGCCCACCTCCGGCAACACGGGGCACTCGCTCGCGATGATCGCGAAGCTCAAGGGTTATCCCCTGACGGTCGTGATGCCCGAGAACGCCACCGACGAGCGCAAGCGGTTGCTACGGCTGTACGGCGCGGAGGTCGTTCTCTCGCCCGGCGCCGAGGGCTCGAACGGGGCCGTCCGGCTCGCGCTCGAGCTGGCCGAGGGCGAGCCGAAGTACTTCATGCCGTTCCAGTACGCAAACCCCGCTAACTCGAGGGCGCACTACGAGGGCACAGGCGCGGAGATCGCGGAAGCGCTCGAGCACGTCGACGTGCTCGTCGCGGGACTCGGTACCGGTGGAACGTTGATGGGTGCCGGCGAGCGGCTGCGGGAGTCGTTCCCGGAGATCGTGATCGCAGCGGCCGAGCCACTGCCGGGGGACCCCGTGATGGGGCTCCGCTCGCTCGAGGACGGGTACGTCCCGCCCATCCTGGACATCTCGAAGCTCGACCGGAAGCTCCTCGTCTCGAATGCCGAATCGGTGCGGGCGGTACGCGCGCTGCTCGATCTCGAGGGGATCTTTGCGGGAGTATCGTGCGGAGCCGCTCTCCACGTCGCGCGCAAGATTGCCGAGGAGATGGACGAGGGCGTGATCGTGACGATCCTTGCCGACGCCGGCTGGAAGTACCTCTCCGCGGACTTCTGGGAGGCCCCGGACGAGGGCCTCGAGGAGTCCATGGAACGCACGATCTGGTGGTAGCTGCTTCCCCCTTGTTCACGTGGGTCGCACTGCGTTACCGTGCTGACGGGGGGAGCAGCATAGATATTCGGGTCTCGCCTTGTTCCATTTCGGGGGCTATCCGGTGGTTGTGACCGCTTCGGTGCGTGCGGCGCTTGTTGCCCACGCGAACACTGAATTGCCCAACGAGGCGTGTGGGCTTGTGGTGTTCGAGAACGACGTTGCGGTGGAATACGTGCCCGGCCGGAACGCGTCGCCCTCGCCGTATCACTTCGAGCTCGAGATCGACCCGCTCACCTGGGCCGACCTGAACGACCGCGACGCGGTTCAGGCCGTGTTCCACTCGCACATCTCCTCGCCCCCGCGCCCGTCCCGCACCGACGTGCAGAACATCGGGCTCTGGGCGGGCCAGCCGTATCTGATCTACACGATCCGCACGGATGAGCTCGCAGCCTGGCGGATTCTCGGCGGCGGATCGATCGAGCAGATCCCGATCTCGTCCCACACGTAGGGGCGGAGCCCGTCGAACTCCGACACGCGTCGAGGCGAGCGCTCTCGCCTCGACACGCGCACGGAAGCATTCCTATTTGATGGTGAACGAGCCCTTCATGAAGAGATGGGGATCGCAGACGAACTTGTAGGTGCCCTTCTTCAACGTCACCGTGAACGTCTTGATGCCCTTGGCAGGAACGCTCGTCTTGACGTTCACTCCCGGCCCCGTGAGGTGGAAGTTGTGGTCCCCTGCCTTGTCGTTGACCACGATCTTGGTCACGCCCTTGACCTTCGGCTTCGACGCCATCGAGATCGTGAATCCCGGGCCGACAGTGCCCTTGAACACCGGTGTCGCGGCGACAGCCGGCAGCGCGGCTGCAAGCGCAGTCACAAGTGCCCCTATGAGGACAATCCGCTTCATCGTTCTCCTCGATCTGTAGGTGGTTGCATTGTTCTTCTACGAGCGTAGCCGCCGGATGGTTTGCCAGGCTTCACAGCAC
>JAYTJO010000262.1:0-2332 GCA_043730975.1 Thermoleophilia bacterium
CCTTTCGCGTTCGACGCGTCGACGCCGGCCGAGGCACACACGAACCCATGAGACGTGCGGGAGATCACGAGCGGGGGGCGAGACCGCACGACCTCGACCGTCTCGCCCAGGATCACCTCCACCTGACGTGGGTCGCCCTCTTCCCCTGCCAGCTCGATCGCACGGGCAGACGGCTCGATGTCCTCGAGGCGGACAATCCGCCCTTCGACCTTCGAGACCGCCTTCTGGGCAACGACGACAACGTCGCCCTCGCTGAGCCCTCCTGCACGACTGCACGCCTCGGCGAGAAGCCCTGCGAGGTCATCGCCTTCCTCGAGCTCGGGGAGCCCTGTGAGCGGCATGACGCGGACTTCGGCAGGCATCGTCATTGCCCAGCTACCGATCTTTGCACCGGAACCCCGTAAGGGAGATGGCGCAGCCTCTCCCGGGATCGACCACGACTACCACTCGCCTCCGGGGCAGACCGGCGTCGCGTGGTGAGGCACCGCGCTAGACACCGGTCATGCGGAGGCCGGCGTGGGCCTTGTAGCGCTTGTTCACGTTCACGATCACCGCGGTCATCCCCTCGAGCGCCCGGGCGCTCGCCAGGGGGCCTGCGTCGATCGCCCGTCCCGACGTCACCTTGCCGGCGAGCTCGAGCACGATCGCCTTGGCGTCAGCGTCATCGCCACAGACGAGCGTGTCCTCGTCCGGGGCCACGGCGCCTCCGAGATTGGCTGCAGCGAGTGAGTGCAGGCCCGCGATCACTGGCCCGCCGA
Organism: Thermoleophilia bacterium; assembly: GCA_043730975.1. Lineage (GTDB taxonomy): Bacteria > Actinomycetota > Thermoleophilia > Gaiellales > Gaiellaceae > Gaiella. The sequence goes on from JAYTJO010000262.1 coordinate 759, forward strand.
TGACGTCCTGGATCCGCTGCGCGATCGAGGTCGGTTCGGTCGTCGGAAAGACGCCTTCCTTCGTAAAGGACAGCTCGGCGGCGACCGACAGCACGGGCGTCTGCCCGATTGCTTCGCGGAGCGAGCGAGCAGTCTCGACCGCTCCGTCTGCCTTCGTCGTCAACACGACGATGTCCGCCTCACGCGCCGCGTCCTCGTTCGTCGCGCCTGCGACGCCGAGCTCGGCAGCGGCAGCCTGCGCCCGCTCGGCGTCGCGCGATCCGATCACGACGGCGTACCCGGCCTCGTGCAGCCGCACGGCGAGCGCCATGCCGAAGCTTCCCGTTCCTCCGATCAGGGCGATCTTCATGCCGGGGTCTCCATGGCTGCCTCCAGGGTTGTCTGGGCGAGTCGACGCGCTGCCTCGCGGTCGCTCATGAGCGTATCGGTGACGACCACGGCACCGTCCGTTTCGGCCGTCTCGTCCGCCGTATCGATGACGAGCGCGTCGAGCAAGCCCTTGTAACACATTGTCACAAGGGCAGGGGTGGTTCCTCCGAGGAGGCGTTGCATCATGCGGTCGAGCGGCCCGCGGACGGCGCGGCCCCCGATCAACGGGCTCACGGCGACGCAGCGCACGCGTCTCCTCTCGATCGCGGCCTGGATTCCGGGCACGGCGAGGATCGGATGGATCGAGACGAACGGGTTGCTCGGGGCGATCACGATCGCGTCTGCACCATCGATCGCCTCGAGCACGCCGGGGGCCGGAGCGGACGTGTCTGCCCCGTCGTAGCGCAGCGCGTCCACGTCGTCCTCGTGGCGTCGCGCAACGAACCACTCCTGGAACGCGAACGTCCCGGCGGGCGTCACGAGCTGGGTGCGCAGGCGATCGTCCGTCGCCGGCAGCAGCCGCGCCTCGAGCCCTGCCGCGAGCACGAGCCGCGCGGTGACACCGGACAGGCTCTCGCCGTCGTGGAGTGCCTGCGTGCGCACGAGATGGAGCCCGAGGTCTCGATCGCCGAGCATGAACCAGCCCTCACCACCCCAGGCACGCGCCGATTCGAGCGCCTCCCACGTCTCGCCCTCCCGGCCCCACCCACGCTCCGTGTCGTTGAGACCGGCGAGCGCGTAGAGCACCGAGTCGAGGTCCGGCGAGACGTGGAGCCCGAGAACCTCGAGGTCGTCACCGACGTTCCCGATCACCGTGAGCTCGCCCGGCGCCAGCACGTCGAGAAGCCCCGCGGCCAGCTTGGCTCCACCGACGCCGCCTGAGAGGCAGACGACCTTCACGGCGCCGAAGCCAGACCGAGCTTGTGTTGATTCAACACAAGGGCCGTGCGCGCTCCGATGGGCAGGGTCAACTGTTCGAGGTCTGCGATGGTGTCAACATCCTGCTCGAGCTCGGGGATCGATGCAGCGTGGAATCCAGCCGCGGCGAAGCGGGCCGCGCTGCCGGGGCCGTAGAGCGGCTCGAACGATGACGGCCCGGGCAACGAGAGCGCATTCGTCGTCCCATCCGCCGCTGCCACGAACGTCGGGCTTCGAGCCGCGAGGTGCAACAACGAGGCGGTTGAGATGCAGGGAAGGTCGGCGTT
>JAYTJO010000263.1:0-1944 GCA_043730975.1 Thermoleophilia bacterium
CCCATGAAGGCCCAGACCTTGCGGTCGCCCGTGTCGACGGCACCGCGCGCGGTGAGGTACTTCATGAACCGGGCCTGGTAGATCGCCATCAGCGGTCCGAGGCCCATCGAGACCGTGGGAAACTGCCAGAACTCGGGCATCAGCCAGGGATGCGGATACGACGAGAGACCGTCGCCGTCGACCTCACGACGGAAGCGACGGAGTTGCTCCTCGCTCAGCCGTCCCTCGAGATACGCCCGAGCGTAGATCCCGGGAGACGAGTGGCCCTGCATGTAGATGAGGTCGCCACCGTGCTCCTCCGATCGGGCGCGCCAGAAGTGGTTGAAGCCCATCTCGTAGAGCGTCTCGGCGGACTGGTAGCTCGCGATATGACCACCGAGCTCCGTCGACTCGGCGTTCGCCTGCAGGACGATCGCGATCGCGTTCCAGCGCACGAGCGCCGTCGCGAGTCGCTCCAGGTCGGGGTCGCCGGGGAGATCGGGTTCCTCGTCGACACGAATCGTGTTGACGTACGGCGTGCTCAGCCCCGCGGAGACCTTGACGCCGTACTCCTGGGCGTGGTCGATCGCCCGATCGAGGACGTAGCCCATTCGCTCGCGGCCGTCCGTCTCCACGACGGCCTCGACGGAGTCGAGCCACTCCTGCGTCTCGACGGGATCGCTATCGGGAAGTTCGGGTGTCATCGTTCTGCTGCAGAGTAGTCGAGGCCTTCGGGAACCTGTCGCCAGATACCCTGCCCGGCGATGTCGACACCGGATCACAAGGACGAACTCCGAGCGGCAACGGAGCTCCTCGAGTCGATCGCTCGCGATCGCGCCATGCTCAGCTCCCTCTCGATCGACGAACGTACCCGGCTGCTCACCGCCGCTGCGGACGTGTTCGATCCCGACCCCGTCCAGCGACGCCGCTACACGAAGGCGAAACGCAAGGAGGAGCGCGCCGCGAGCATCCGGGACGACGAGGCAAAGCTGGCCGACACGGGAATCCGCGTGCTCCGGGAGAAGCCGATCTTCACGACGCCGAACGTGTACCCGCCGAGGAGCTTCGAACCGGCGGACGCGGTCGTGGAGACCCACGAGACGACCGAGGAGCAGCACTGCTACGTCTGCAAGGGCCCCTACCGGGAGCTCCACCACTTCTACGACCAGATGTGCCCACCCTGCGCGGAGTTCAACTTCGCCAAGCGCTTCGAGACGGCCGACCTCGAGGGTCGGGTCGCCGTTCTCACCGGGGGCCGCGTGAAGATCGGCTACCAGGCGGGGATCAAGCTGCTCCGCGCCGGGTCGCATCTGGTCGTGACAACACGCTTCCCACGCGACTCGGCCGCGCGGTACGCGCAGGAGCCGGACTTTGCCGAGTGGAGCGACCGCCTCGAGATCTACGGTCTAGACCTAAGGCACACGCCCAGTGTAGAGGCGTTCTGCCATCACCTGCACGTGACGCACGATCGGCTCGATTACATCATCAACAACGCCTGCCAGACCGTCCGCAGGCCGCCCGATTTCTATCGTCACATGATGGACGCCGAGCTCGCGTCGGAGCATACGCTCCCGGACGAGGCGCAGCGCCTGCTCGGCGACTACTCGGGGCTCCGGCGCTACGACATGCTCGAAGGCGACGTCCCGATTCTCGCCGGCTCCGCACCGGCCGTGCCCGAGCCGACCACGTCCGCGTCGCTGTCGCAGGTGCGACTGCTGCCCGAGGAGTCGGTTGATCAGGGACACCTGTTTCCCGAGGGCCACCTCGATCAGGACCTGCAGCAGGTCGACCTCAGGGATCGAAACTCGTGGCGCTTCCTCCTTGCCGAGGTCTCCACGGTGGAGCTGCTCGAGACGCAGCTCGTCAACGCGGTCGCGCCGTTCGTGCTCAACGCCCGCCTGAAACCCATGATGCTCCGTACCGACGATCGCGACAAGCACATCGTCAACGTCTCGGCGGTCGAGG
>JAYTJO010000264.1:0-2055 GCA_043730975.1 Thermoleophilia bacterium
CCCTTGCCCGCGCCTCCGAGGCAAGCGCGGCTGCGAGTTGCCCCGTGCCACAACCGACATCGAGGATGCGCTGTCCCCGGAGGTCGCCGAGCTCGACGAGTGCGGCGAATCGCTCCCACCATGCATCGTCGATCGGGCGGAGGGTGTCGTAGCTCCGCGCCCGGGTGTCGAAGTCCGGGCGCTTCGCGTCGGTCACGCCTCGGGCACCGGCGCATCCGCGGACGCGCGCCGCGGCCGGGCGCCGCGAGTGACGAGCGTCGGCTCGCCGCGCTCGGAGAACGGGATCTCGACGATATCGAAGTCGCTCGGCACGACCGTGTTCGGAAACAGCTGGCGCGCCTCATCGCCAACCTCCCGGCCGAAGTAGCGGCTCGAGACATGTGTGAGCGCGAGCATCTTGACGCCGGCCTCGCGCGCGACGAGCGCTGCCTGCCCCGCTGTCGAATGCCCTGTCTCCCGCGCTCGTTGCAGTTCGTCGCCACAGAACGTGGCTTCATGGACGAGCAGATCGACGCCCTCCGCAGCTGCGACCACTGTCGCGGCCGGAGCCGTGTCACCGGTGAGTGCGACCGAGCGGGCCGGGCGCTCGACCCCGAGCACCTGGTCGGGATGGATGGTGACGCCGCTCGCGAGCGTCACGGAGTCGCCCCGCTGCAGTGCACCACGCTCCCGGCCCGGCGGCACTCCCAGTGCGTCTGCGGTCGCGACGTCAAAACGCCCGGGTCGCGTCGCTTCGGCAATGACGTAGCCGACCGCCTGAGTGCGGTGATCGACGGCAAAGGCGCGGATCTCGTAGTCGGAGCGCGTGAGGACGTCTCCGGGCCCGATCTCCACCGTCTCGACTGGGTAGGTCAGGTTCCCGAAGACGCGCCGAAGCGCACCGAGGAGCTCCCGAAGCCCGCTCGGACCGTAGAGCGTCAGTGGCACCTCCCGGCCTCGCAGGGCAAAGGTCTTGAGCATCCCGGGCAGTCCGAGGTAGTGATCGGCGTGGAAGTGGGTGAGGAAGACCTCCCCGAGGTCGATCAGACCGACGTCGGAGCGGAGGAGCTGTCTCTGCGTACCCTCGCCGCAGTCGATCAGCAGCCGGTCGCCGCCACGCCGAATCAGCGTCGCCGAGGGCGCGCGCTTGGCGGTGGGAGCCGAGCCCGACGTCCCGAGAAACACGACGTCGAAATCCACGAGCGGAGTCTACCGGGTGGTAGCCGCGAGTCGGACGCGCTAGCGGGGCAGCGCCAGATCCGTGTAGACCATCTCGCCCTTGAACTTGCGCGCGACCGGATCCCACGGAAAGAAGATCGCGTTCCGCCACGCGAGCCGCTCCCCGGTGGGCTCGTGATCGAGCCAGCGTCCCTCGTGTGTCGCGGTCACGCTGGCCTCCTCACAGACGCCCTGAGGACCGATCACGATGAAGTCGAGGTCGAAGTGGATGTCGGGAAACGCCGTCAGGAGCTCGGTGTAGAAACGGGTCGCGCCCTCGTGCCCCTCCCAGCGGGCACCTGTGCCCGCGACCGTGTAGACGCAGTCCTCGGTGAGCGTCGAGATCAGGCCGGGCAGATCACGGTTGTCCTCGGCGATCGAGTGCACCTTCCAGAGCTCGCGGATCTCGGCGACCTCGGCGGGATCGACGGGTCGGCGGAGGAGATCGAGAATGCGGTCGGTGGCCATGCCTGTCCCTTCGAGTGAATTCGCCGGGTCGCGTCCGGCCCGAGTCAACAATCGTACGACGTCGGCGGCTGCGGCGGAGCTACGGGAGGCGCAAACCCCCTACGGGAGGCGCAAGACCTGGCCGGGTGTGATCATCGACCCGGCAAGCTGGTTCACGTCTCGAAGCTTCCAGACGGCCTCACGTGTGTCGCCACGGTACGACGAAGCCGCGATCGACCAGAGCGTGTCTCCTGCCTGGACACGATAGGAGCGCGCGGAGCCGCCAGCGTCGGAGTCTCGGGCGAGAAGCGCCCACATGGCAACGGCGACGAGTGAGACGAGAAGAATGCGACCGAACATATGTTCGTCATCATGCACGAACAGACGTTCGTTGTCAAGTCTCGTGCGGGG
>JAYTJO010000265.1:0-2086 GCA_043730975.1 Thermoleophilia bacterium
CTGCACCAGGCGATCGAGGCCAAGGAGGGCGTCGAGATCCGCGAGGAGAACGTGACGCTTGCGACGATCACGCTGCAGAACTACTTCCGTCTCTACGAGAAGCTCGGTGGCATGACGGGCACGGCGAAGACGGAGGAGAAGGAGTTCGTCGAGATCTACAACCTCAACGTGATCGAGATCCCCACGAACGTCGTGGTCGCCCGCAAGGACGAGAACGACTACATCTTCAAGAGCAAGGAAGCGAAGTGGGATGCGGTTGCAGAGGATCTCGTGGAACGGCACGAGAAGGGACAGCCGGTGCTCGTCGGCACGATCGCTGTCGAGACGTCGGAGTATCTGTCCGAGCTCCTCACGCGTCGTGGCATCCCCCACAACGTCCTCAATGCCAAGGAGCACGAGCGCGAGAGCGAGATCATTGTCGACGCAGGCTTGAAGGGTGCAGTCACGATCGCCACGAACATGGCCGGCCGCGGCGTCGACATCAAGATCGACGACGAGGTGCGCGGGCTCGGCGGTCTTTACGTGCTCGGGACGGAGCGCCATGAGTCGAGGCGCATCGACAACCAGCTCCGCGGCCGCTCCGGCCGCCAGGGCGACCCCGGCGAGACCCGGTTTTACCTCTCGGCGCAGGACGACCTCGTGCGGCTGTTTGCGGGCGATCGGATCCACGGGATCATGGAGCGCTTCAAGATCCCTGACGACCAGCCCATGGAGGCTTCGATCCTCTCCCGACAGATCGAGGGCGCGCAGAAGAAGGTCGAGGAGCAGAACTTCGTCGCCCGCAAGAACGTCCTCAAGTACGACGACGTCATGAACACGCAGCGCATGGTGATCTACGAACAGCGACGCAGCATCCTGAACGGCGATGACACATCGGACGAGATCCGAAGTTGGATCGAGGATGTGACGGCTCGGAATGTCGTGTTGTTCACCGAGGGTGACGATCTGACGGAATGGGACATCGATGGCCTTGTGGCCCAGATGGTCGCGCTCTACGGCAGCGACATCACGGTGGAGGAGTTGCGCGAAGAGGTCGACATGTCCCGTGATTCACTCACCGCCGAGTTCAGCGAGGACGCTCTCGACGCCTACAGCGACCGGGAGGCCAGCTTCGGTCCCGAGTTGATGCGCGAGATCGAACGATTCGTGATTCTCCAGGTGGTCGACACCCGCTGGCGGGAGCATCTCGACTCGATGGATTACCTGCGGGAAGGCGTGCATCTTCGGGCGATGGCCCAGAAGGATCCGCTCGTCGAGTACCGGGGTGAGGGCCACACGATGTTCGAGGAGCTCAGCCAGGTGATCCGTGAGGAGGTCGTGCTTGCCCTCTTCCACGTCGAGGTGCAGCAGAACGACGCGGAGCAGGCGTTGCAACCCGCCGAGGCTCCGCACGCGCTCGCCTACGAGCACGAGGTCTCCTCGGGTGCCGATGCCATCGCTGCGGCGGGCGGGCTCGGCTCCGAGTCGTCCGTGCTCACGAAGGCCCCCGTCCACCGACAGGTCGTCAAGGACGACGACCGTGACGTCGGCCGCAACGACCCGTGCTGGTGCGGGTCGGGCAAGAAGTTCAAGAAGTGCCACGGAGCGTAGATCGACCCGTGGCTGACCAGGAGAATCAACCGCTCGCGCACCTGCTCGAGGAGCTTGGAGCCCAGCTTGACTGGGTTCGTGAGTACCTTTGACCCCGTTCAACTGACGGCTCGGCAACAGGAACTCGAAGCATCGATGGGCGCCCCGGGGTTCTGGGACGACCAGCAGCAGGCGGCCCGGATCTCGACCGAGCACGCCCGCGTCACGCGCAGGCTCGACACCTACAAGCGCCTGAGCGGCGAGGTCGAGGAGGCCACTGAGCTCTTCGAGCTGGACCCCGCGCTCGAGGACGAGATCAGGGCACAACTTGCGCCGATCTCGGCAGAGCTATCCCGACTCCAGGAGGATGCACTCTTCAACGGCACCTACGACACGGGCGACGCCGTCGTCTCGATCAACGCCGGAACCGGTGGGACGGACGCCCAGGACTGGGCCGAGATGATGCTGCGGATGTACCTGCGCTGGTCGTCCGACCGCGGCTATCAGACCGCGCTCG
>JAYTJO010000266.1:0-2879 GCA_043730975.1 Thermoleophilia bacterium
TTCGCCGAGCCCACTCGCCTTATCATCGAGCTCAACGCCTTCGTGTTGCGCGAGGCGGTCCGCCAATGCGAGATTTGGAGGCGCCGCGGGATCGATATCGGCGTGACGGTGAACGTGTCGGTGCTCGACCTGCTCGATCCTACGTTTTCGGATGGCGTCGAGGCGACCCTACGTCAGACAGGGCTCACTCCTTCGGCTCTGACAATCGAGATCACTGAGGGCGCATTCATGCAGGAGCCGACCCGAGTCCGCCACACGCTCGAGGCACTCCGTGCCCTAGGAGTCCAGGTCGCGATCGACGATTTCGGGACGGGGTACTCCTCGCTCAGCTACCTGAAGGACCTCCCCGTCGACCTGCTCAAGATCGACCGCTCCTTCGTCTCCGACCTCCCGGGCGAGGCGTCGAGCTGCGCGATCGTCGCTTCAACGATCGAGCTTGCGCACAGGCTCGGGCTTACGATCGTCGCGGAGGGTGTCGAGACCGCCGAGCAGTACGAGTTCCTGGCGGAGCTCGGCTGCGATCTCATCCAGGGGTTCGTCGTCTCCAAGCCGGTGTCGGCCGCGAGCCTCGCCCCGCTCCTGGGAGACGCCTACGGTGGGCGAGCGGCGGCCTGAGCCACAGACTCCCTGGAAGCCCGAGCCTGGCGTGTTCGCACCCACTTGACAAATGCCTCTTGTAAGTGAATACTCACTACTATGAGTGCAACCGCTCCTCGCCAGACCGCCGATGAACGCCGCGTGGCCGTGCTCGATGCCGCGAGCCACGAATTCGCCCTGAAAGGGCTGCACGGAGCCTCGACCGACGACATCGCCCGTGCCGCCGGCATCTCGCAGCCGTACCTCTTCCGCCTCTTCGGCACGAAGAAGGAACTCTACCTCGCGACATCCCAACGCACGATCGACGATCTCTACCAGGTGTTCGCCGAGGCATCAAGAGGCAAGACCGGGATGGACGCGCTCCACGCGATGGGAACGGCGTACGAATCTGTCATGGCCGACCGGGACAGGCTGATGCTGATGCTCAAGTGCTGGGCCTCCTGTGACGATCCCGAGATCTGTGAGGTCGTTCGCTCGGCCTGGCGGGATCTCGTCGATCTCGCCGAGCGCGTCTCCGGCGAGTCGCCGGAGGCAGTGAGCACGTTCTTCTCGAAGGGCGCGATGCTGACGATCCTGATGGCGATGGAGTCGTTCAGCCGCCCCGAGCCGTGGTCGAACCGGCTCATCGAGGGGTGTCAATCCGGCATGACCGAGTAGGGCGACCTCTTTTTTTCCCCCGGTAGTAAGTGACTAATCACAAGCAAGAAACGAACCACGAAAGGCAGACAATGACCGAGCGCAGCAGGACCCTCTGGACGTTCGCGATCACCTCGATCGCGCTCTTCATGGTCTCCCTCGACCAACTCGTCGTCTCGACGGCGATTCCCGTGATCCGCACCGACCTCAACGCGTCCCTCGAGGATCTCTCGTGGACGGTCAACGCCTACACGCTCACCTTTGCCGTCTTGCTCCTCACGGGCGCGGCGCTCGGTGATCGCTTCGGCCGCCGCCGCATGTTCGCGATCGGCGTCGGCATCTTCACCATCGCCTCCGTTGCTGCAGCCCTCGCACCGAACGTGGAGGTCCTCAACATCGCCCGGGCGGTACAGGGCCTCGGCGGTGCGATCGTGATGCCACTCACGCTGACGATCCTCTCCGCCGCGGTGCCGCCAGCGAAGCGCGGTCTCGCACTCGGCGCCTGGGGAGCGATCGGCGGCCTTGCCATCGCCTTTGGTCCGGTCGTCGGCGGCGCCATCGTCGAGGGGTTCTCATGGCAGTACATCTTCTGGCTCAACGTTCCGATCGGAATCCTGCTCGTGCCGCTCGCTCTGCTGCGGCTCAACGAGACTCACGGCCCGGCCGGCAAGCTCGACCTTCCGGGTGTCGGCCTCGTCAGCGCCGGCATGTTTGGCATCGTCTGGGGCCTGATCCGCGGGAACGAGCAGGGGTGGACAAGCCCCGAGATTCTCACAGCGTTCGGTCTCGGGTTAGCACTCGTCGCAGCGTTTATCGCGTGGGAGCTGCGTGCCCCGGCGCCGATGTTGCCGATGACGTTCTTCCGCAACAGGGCGTTCTCGCTCGCGAACCTCGCCTCGCTGTTCATGTTCTTCGGCATGTTCGGCTCGATCTTCCTGCTGACGCAGTTCTTCCAGACGGTGCAGGGCTACTCGCCGCTCAGCTCCGGTCTCCGCATCCTGCCGTGGACGCTTGCGCCAATGTTCATTGCCCCGTTCGCCGGCGCGATGTCCGACAAGGTGAGCCCCAAGCGGATTCTCAGCATCGGGCTGACGCTGCAGGCGGTCGGGCTCGGTTGGATCGCATTCGTGACGACGACCACGACGCCATACAGCTCCTTCATCGTTCCGTTCTTGCTTGCGGGAGTCGGGATGGCACTGTTCTTCACGCCGATGGCGAACCTCGTGCTCTCGTCGGTGAGGAGGGACAGAGAGGGCCAGGCATCCGGTGCAAACAACGCGATCCGTGAGCTCGGCGGCGTCTTCGGCGTCGCAGCCCTCGCGTCGGTCTTCGCCCGGTACGGTGGGTACGAGACGGGTCAGACGTTCGTTGACGGTGCCGTCCCGGCGCTCTGGATCGGTGCCGTCGTCGTCGGCCTCGGAGCCGTCGCGGCCTTCGCGATTCCGAGCGTGCGCCGCGAGCGCGAGCCCGCGGTCGAGGCGCTGACGCCGGCCGCAGACGCAGCCTGAGCGCCGCCGTTGGCCGGGGTCGGGAAGCGCCAAGTGCGTCCCGGCCCTGGCCGCTCCTGCTTCTCTAGGTGATGTGATTCACCTGATCGCGACCCGCGCCCGCGCGGTCACGCTCGTCTCGGCCGGCATCTTCGTCGT
>JAYTJO010000267.1:0-5054 GCA_043730975.1 Thermoleophilia bacterium
GAGGTCGTCGAGCAGCGGGCGGCGGAGCGAGCAGCGATCGAGGAGAAGCTCGCGACGCGCAGGCAACTGCTGTCGTCTGTGCAGGCAGAGGTGCAACAACTCGTCGCCCAGGAGCAGGCGCGACAGGCCGCCCTCCGTCGGCAGGCCGAGCAGCAACAGGCGGCAGCGGCAGCTGCGAGGCAGCGGTCCGCACAGCAGGCGATTCTGAGCGCCCGCGCCTCCTCGAGCGATGAGGGCGCGCCGGCTGTCTCGCCCTCGACCTCGAGTGACCCTGCGCCGGCTCCGGACACCGTGATCCAGGTCGCGCCGCCTGCCGACGCCAGCAAGGGCGCCGCCGTCGTCTCCATCGCGATGCAATACCTCGGCATCAAGTACGTGTGGGGCGCAGCGTCACCGTCGGTTGGCTTCGACTGCTCGGGCCTGACGATGTACGTCTTCAACCAGGTTGGCGTCTCACTCCCGCACTACGCTGCCGCCCAGTACGGGATGGGCACGCCCGTCTCCAGGGATCAGCTGCAGCCAGGCGACCTCGTCTTCTTCCGCGGTCTCGGCCACATGGGCATGTACATCGGTGGCGGGAACATGATCCACGCCCCGCGCACGGGTGACGTGGTCAAGATCTCGTCTCTCTCCGATTCGTACTACGTCGCGAACTGGGTCGGAGCACGGCGCGTGTTGTGACAGCGGGTGTGTTGCCCTGACGGTGGTCGCGCGTACGCATCACGCCCCGTCGGCGAAGGCGTCGTTCTGATTCGACGTCGTACAGCGCTCTCAGCGTGCGCTCAGGCGACTCACAGCAGGGCGTTCTATCGTCGAGTGACCTCGACAAGCAAATCAGGAGAACTGAAGCTGACGAGGCGTCCAGGCGGGCTCCGGGGCTACGTCGGGACGATCGCGATCGGCGTCGTGACGTAGAGCTCAGGCCGCCGTCGGCGGCTCGTCGGAGTCCTGCGCCTCAGACTCATCAGTGGCCGGCTCGTCGGCTTCGGCGAGCTTCTCGTTGAGGCCACGGATCCTCGCAACGGTGGCCTCGAGGTCCGGATGCGAGAGCCCGCCACTCTCGGCTAACTCGAACGTCTGCTTCCCGAGCTCGCCGTACGCCTGCCCGAGCTCGCGTTTCAGCTGGACGTCCTCGACGCCCCCTTTTGCCTTTGCAGCGGCCTGCTCGGCTGCTGCCTTTGCCTTGTCCAGAAATCCCATCGCACACCCTCCCTGCTCGACAATAGTCCGGCCGGTGTCTTCTTTCCGGCGTCGTACGGCCATTCTGGCACCCCTCGGCGGTTGTCGCCAGCTCGTTGGACTGCAACTTCGACGACCACTCCCGATCGGGATACGCAGAGACGCCTGGGCATACACCCGAGGCCGCGATCCGCGAGTTCCTCTGCGAACGGAAGATCGGCCATCTCACCACGAAGCCCTATCGGCCCCAGACAAACGGCAAGGTCGAGCGCTTAGAGCCTCTTACAACAAACGAGGGGCCGCAGGGGTCAGGCAACGACACACCCGGTGGGTATGCCGGGTGTGTCGTTGCGGTCGTTCGTGCCGCAGTCCGTACGGAGCTTGCCCAGCGACTCGCCCGGAAGCTCTGGGTTCGGGTCCGTGAGCGATTCATTAGGTGGGAAGGCAACCATTGATGCGGCGGTTGGTCTGCCACTACGGGTCAGGCACACGAGGCCCCAGAACGAAGGAGAGTCTCATGTACAGAAGAGCAGCATTCAGGTTCGCCATCGTTGGCGTAGCCGCACTTGTGTCCAGCCTCGTTGGCGCAGGGGCGGGCATGAGCGACGTGGCAAGCACGGCTCCGTATTCGATGACGCTGCGAGCGCTTACCGGCCCGAAAGGTGCCGATGTGAGACTCCAGGTCGTTGCGTCCGGAGGCGCCGCAGCAGTAGAGGAGTTGAAGAAGGTTCAGGTGAAGGTGTTTGGCACCGACGGGAAGCTCGACGATGTCCGCAACCTGGCCGATGTTCCTGCACGCGGCGGTATCGCGCACATCGACCTCGGGCTGGTTGAGCGTGATCGTCGGGTCGAGACCGACCTGCTCGTGCAAACTGGCACACCGGCGAGCACGCACGTCATTCGCGGGACGGCACGGACGCAGTTGCGCCCGGACCTCGTAGTCCGCTCGCTTCAAGCACCGCGGCAGACGCTGACGTCGCGGCCAATCGACGTCCAGACCGAGATCGCCGAGGTAAACGGTGATACCGGCGCCACGGCGAAGGTCACGCTCCTCTGGGGCCCGTCGCTGCTCGCGACCGCGGAGGTGACGGTACCGGCCGACGGAATCGTTCCCCTCTCGTTCACCGGAATCCACCTTGCGACCTCGAGCCCGGTCGAGTTGACCGTGGTCGTGAGCGACGTGGATCCGGGTGAGACCGACGAGACGAATAACCTCCGCCGTGCGACCGTCGACGTTACCGAGCACGAACTCGTGCCTTCGTGGCTGGTCCTCCCGAGTCTCGGAGGATACGGCGCCCAGTTCAACCAGCATGTTTACGCGGCAGTGACGCCGAAGCCGGCCGGGAGCCTGCCGGGTCTCGAGGAGAAGGTCAACGCGCTCGAGCCACAGCTCGTGCGCGTCTTCTACCACGAGGTGCAGGAGCGAACGGCCGATCAGATGGCGTCATTCATCGAGACGGTCGAGCTCGCGCAGCAGTCCGGAGCGACAATAAACATCACGTATCAGACCGCAACAAACGCAAAGCTTCAACCGGAGAAGTTCATGGGCGAGTTCGCGGCAGTGCTCGACAACTTGGTGCGGACTCGTGGCTCTACGAACGTCCGCTGGGTCACGATCCAGAACGAGCCTAACACCACCCTCGTGACGCAAGCACAGTACAACGCGCTCTATCGCGCGCTCGATGCGCAACTCCAGGAGCTTGGGCTCCGGGACGAGATCGGGCTGATGGGCGGCGATCTCGTCGAGAGTAGCTCGGTCGCAGGCTCGAACCACGTGTTCTGGTTCCAGTACATGGCTCAGAACATGAACGACATTCTCGACGCGTACTCGGTTCACATCTACTGGAACTACTGGGATATCGCCAGAATGGAATACCGGTTGAAGAGCGTACGTCAGATCGTGGCGGATCTGCCCGTCGAGGCGCAAAAGCCCGTGTATGTGACCGAGTTCGGGGTGCGCGGGATTCAGAACGTCGCCGGATTACCGGCGATTCAGCCGGGCTACTGGCAGGACGGCACGCCGCTCTCGCGAACGAACATCGCTGCCTTCCAGCAGCTGCAGTTCAACACCCTCGCGACTCAACTCGGGTACTCGGGAACCGTCAAATGGGACGCCTACTGGGGTCGCTATTCACCCGGCTACCGAGAGGTCTACAACCTGATCGGACCTGCCGAGGAGGGGTGGCCGCTGTACCCGAGCTACCACGCCTTGCTGTTGCAGCTTCAAACCACTGAGCGAGGCTGGCAGGTTCTCGGCGTCGCGCCCTGGGCCGACGATGACTGGAAGCTCAGCGACTCCGGTGCCGCAAACGATCAAGCGGAGAAGGAGTTGACAGCGTATTCCGGCCCCGACGGACAGCTGACACTGGTGGGGCTCGACACCCACGGGCGAGCGCTGAACACCAGTTCGACGGAGATGCCGTCGTACAGCATCGGTGGCCTGCCGCCGGGCGTGGTCTTCTCGCTCGCTGTCTGGAACGCAACCGGAACCGGCGAGAACTCGATCGTCGCGACGGTTACGACGAACGGTGCGGGCGTCGCTCGGTTCGAGGTGCCGCTCCACGCGGGCTTCGCGCTAACGACGGTACCCGTTTCGTAAAGCGACACGGGTATCGCCTTCATGCCGAGGGCCTGACTCGGGAGGGTCAGGCCCTCGGGCGCTGTGCCATCGCGAGTTGCGCTCGGCGTCATGCGGCGCGGCGAGCCACGCCCGCCGGTCGGCCCGAGTCACGTACAGCGAGGTCGAGCGGAGACAACGTTCTCCTAGCGACGTGAGCGTTGGGCTTGGCCGTCGTGAGCCTGTGCGACAATGGGGGAGCGCGTCGAGTTCCGTGACCGTTGGGCGTGTATCGAACCTGAACGCGACGCCGCAGTTGCGGCAGTCTGGAGTCGGACGATGAAGGGTTCACAGAAGCCGAAGAAGGCGGGCAAGAAGGCGCCGCAGAAGACTATGAAGGAGAAGAAGACCGAGAAGCGGGCCGCTGCGAAGCAGGCGCGCACGATGGACGTCTGAGCTCGAGGCTCCTCGGACAACGGCGGGCCGCCTAGGCGGAATGGTCCGCGAGCCAGCGCAGCAGCTCGGTCAGGCTCGCGGTCGCGACGCACACCGACGTGTCGGCAGCGCCGTAGTAGATCCGGAGCGTGTCCCCGTCGTCGAGCAGGAGCCAGCCGCAGGAGAACACGACCTGATCCACGTCGCCCGTCCGCTCGTACGTTGCTTCCGGTCCGAAGATCCATTCATTCGAGCGGGCCAGAACCCGGTCGGGATGCTCGGTGTCGAGGAGCGCGAGGCCGAGTCGGTAGATGGTGCCGGCGGCGGTCTGGCGAACGCCGTGGTACAGAAGCAGCCACCCATCCGGCGTGAGGAGCGGAGGTGCGCACAGGCCCACTTTGTGCGCATCCCACCAGCCTCCCGCGCGTGCCGGGAGGAGGATCGCGTGATCGCCCCAGTGGCGGAGATCGGGGCTCCACGAGAGCCAGATGTCCGCTGTATGCCTCGGCGTCGTCGAGACGGGACGGTGGATCATCGCCCAGCGCCCGCCGAACTGGCACGGGAAGAGTGCCGCGTCCTTGTCCTCGGGGGGCATCAGAACCCCGCGGCGCTCGTACGATCTGAAGTCGCGGGTTGACGCGAGGCAGACGAGCGGGCCGCCGTCGGAGTATCCCGTGTAGACGATCAGGTGCTCGTTACCACATATGGTGATGCGGGGATCCTCGATGCCGAAGCGCTCGGCCTCCGAGTCGAATGCGGGCAGCATGCTCCGCTGCGGGTCGATCACCCAGCCCGTGAGGCCGTCGGCGCTCAGCGCAGGGCAGAGGTGAGAGAAGCCCGTTCGGTCCTCGACCCGAACGAGGAGCACGGTCTCGGCACCCAA
>JAYTJO010000268.1:0-8757 GCA_043730975.1 Thermoleophilia bacterium
GTCTACGAGTTCATTCCGCAGGTGCTGGCGCAGCACCCGCTGTTCGGGCTCGGGCTCAACAACTTCTCGGTCTACTACGAGTTCGTCACCGGCCGGAACAACTTCGGGCCGCACTCCTTCTACGTCGCGTTGTTCGTCGAGACGGGGATCATCGGCGCGCTGCTCTTCCTCGGGTTCCTGGGATACCTGTTCCGACGCCTCGCCGTCGGCCGCGCAATCGGTCGGGCGTTGGCAGAGGCCGGCGACGGGTTGGCTGCCCGCGTGCGCCCGCTCGAGTGGGGCCTGACGGCCGCGCTCGTCGGCACGATGGCGGCGAACTTCTTCTATCTGACGATGAGCTTCTACTACTTCTTCGTCTTCGCGATGCTCGCAATCGCTGCGCCAGCGGTGTTCGGGCGCCGGCTCTGGACGACGTGAGAGTCTGCGTTCTGACGACCGCGTACCCGCGCGACCGCGATGACATCGCCGGGCTGTTCGTCAAGGACGCCGTCGACCACTTACGCGAGGCCGGGCTCGAGGTCGATGTCGTCTCGCCCGCGTCCTTCCGTCACTTCGGGATCGCGTACGGGGACGGGATCGCCAACAATCTGCGATCTCGGCCGTGGAAGGCACTCCTCCTCCCACTGTTCCTCCTCTCGTTCGCACACGCGGCGCGGCGTGCGTCCCGCACTTCCGACGTCGTGCACGCCCACTGGCTCCCGTCGGCCGTCGCCGGGCTTGCTGCGAGAAAGCCGCTCGTCCTCCAGGCGTGGGGCTCGGACGTCGAGCTCGCGAAGCGCCTGCCGTGGCTCTTTCGACCGCTCCTGCAACGGGCACGGGTGGTCGTCTGCGCTTCGTCCGCGCTTGCCGTGGACGTCCTCGCACTCGGCGCGCGGGATGTTCGCGTGATCCCGAGTGGGATCGACATGCCGACCGACGTTGGCAGTCCGGAGGAGCCGCCGCACGTTCTCTATGTCGGCCGGCTCTCGGAGGAGAAGGGCATCCGTGATCTCGTCGAGGCGGCAGTCGGCCTGCCGCTCGTCGTCGTCGGTGACGGGCCACTCCGCGATCTCGTGCCGGCGCCCGTCGGATTCGTCCCCCACGACGACCTCGGCTCCTACTACGAGCGGTCGGCCGTCGTCTGCGTACCTTCGCGGCGGGAGGGGTACGGCGTCACGGCGCGCGAGGCGATGGCGTACGGACGGCCCGTGGTGACGACCGGCGTCGGCGGTCTTGCAGATGCGATCGAGGACGGTGTTACCGGGGTCGTTGTGACCCCAGGCGATGTCCCAGAGCTCCGAATGGCGCTCGAGAGCGTTCTCGCCGATTCCGCCCTGCGGGATCGACTCGGTGCCGCTGCACGCGTCAAGGCGCGTACGTCATACGCGTGGTCGGCGGCCACTGCCGCGACGATCGCGGTCTACGAGGACGTGCTGGGACGGTAGAGCGAGGGGCAGTTTCGACCGCGAACGTCCGCGATCACAGGCGGACGACGCGTGCGCGTCGCCCCTACGCGAACTTGCAGCGGACGAGCGTCCGCAGCACGCGAATCCCATCGAACGCAGTCAGCTTCTTCCCCTCGTCGCGAGACCTTGCCGCGTACCCGATCGGCACCTCGAAGATCCGCTCGCCCGACTGGAGCACACGGGCGGCGATCTCGGGCTCGATCGCGAACCCGCGCTCGCGGAGACGAAGCGACTGGAACAGCTCGGTGCTCATCGCCTTGTGGCAGGTCATCACGTCCGAGATCCAGCAGTTGTAGAGCACGTTCGTCGCCATCGTCACCGACTTGTTGCCCATCACGTACCAGAAGCTGAACGACGACTGCGACGTCCAGGCCCGGGTGCCGAAGACGACCTTCGCCTTCCCGGCAAGCAGCGGTTCGAGCACGGGGCCGAGATCAGCAGCGGCGTATTCGAGATCGGCATCGAGGATCGCCGAATACGTCCCGCGAGCATGGTCGAGGCCCGTCCGAATAGCCGCACCCTTGCCCTTGTTCTTCGGATGGAGGATGACCTCGACGTTGTCCGGCAACGCGGCTGCCGCGAGCCACTCGCGGGTGCCGTCGGTAGAGCCGTCGTCGATGATGACGAGCTGGCGCGCGGCGACGGGGAGATCGGCGCCGAGCGCATCGTGGACCGCGGCCTCGATCGTGCCTTGCTCGTTGAAGACGGGCATGAGTATGGTGAGATCGAAGGTCATCCCAACCCCCGTTTCGTCGCCACGGCGTTGCCCCCTGCAGTCACCTTCAATCCCTTGGACTGGAGCAACGCGCGGTAGAGCCGGTCGATGTCCTCCACGAGGCGCGGCACCCGGTAGCGCTCGAGCGTGCGCGCCTGGCCGGCGGAGCCCATGCGGTCGCGTAGCGCCCGGTCACGAGCCAGCCGCTCGAGCCGTTCCGCGCCCGCCTCAACGTCGCCGAAGGGTACGAGAAACCCCGAGACACCTTCGTCTACGACATCGCGCGTACCGCCAACGTCTGTCGCGACAACGGGACGGCCGGACGCCAGTGTTTCAATCACGCTTACAGGCGTCCCTTCGCTCCTTGACGGGAGAAGAAGGACGTCGAAGGCGTGGAACCAAGGCCCGACGTTGTTCTGAAATCCGACGAAATGCACTCCCTCGACGAGGCCGAGTTGCTTGGCCCGTTCTTCCATGCCGTCGCGCTCGGGCCCGTCGCCGATGAGGATCAGAGCCGCGTCGACGCCGCGATTACGCAGTGCTCTGAGCGTTCCGAGAACGTCTTCGGGTTGCTTGACCGCGGTCATCCTGGCCACCCAGCCCACGCAGAATCGATCGGGTGGAATGCCGAGAGATTCGCGCAGAGCCGCCCCGTCGGACGCTCCGGCCATCCGCTCGGAGATGTCGACTCCCAGGCGAATGACGGCGAACCGCGATGCAGGAGCCACGCCGAGACCTACGAGCTCGTCGCGTACCTCTGGTGACACGGCAACCAGCGCATCGGTGTTTCGCGCGAGTCCCCGCTCGATCTGTCGGTAGGCCTCTTGCGTGGCCTGTCGGAAGTACCCCGCGAGCGTATGACCATGAAAGGTATGGACGACCACCGGCGGCCGGTGCGGCCCGACCAGGCGTGCTGCAAGCCGGCCCACGGTTCCTGCCTTTGCAGTATGTGTGTGAAGGATGTGTGGTCGGTCGCGGCGGATCAGACCGACGAGGTGGGCTATCACTCTCACGTCATCGGTGGGCGAGATCTCTCGTTTCAGCCCCGGTATCGGCTCGACGTCGACGCCGCGCTGCTCGGCGACGTACGCCATGGACGCCTCTCCGTCCGAGACAGCGCCGGCCGCCAACGTCGTCGAATAGCCGCGATGGGCGAGACCCTCTGTGAGGTACGAGACGTGAAGGGACGGTCCGCCGATGTTGAGTCGCGCGATCACACGCAGGACACGGATCGGCTCGTCTGCGGTGCCAAGCATGATCGCGAACGGTACAGGGAGGAGGCAGGGGAACGTACACTGCGCCCGTGCCCGTACTGAAGACGGTTTTCTGGGGCTCGCTCGGCGCTCTCGCGTGGACGCATCTCGGCTACCCCGTCGCGGCAGAGATTGCAGCCCGCATCCGCACACGACCCGTTCGCAGAGATGAAGATGCCGACCCGGCAGTCGTCGTCGTCGTTGCCGCACATAACGAGGAGACGGTGATCGAGCGGCGCCTGGAGAATCTCCTCGCACTGGACTACCCGGCCGACCGGCTCAACATCGTCGTCGCCTCCGACGCATCGACCGATGCCACCAACAGCCTGGTCGATGTCGTAGCCACTCGCGAGCGCAGGGTGCGGCTGATCGACTGCGAGCGAGGCGGGAAGGTTGCTGCGCAGGACCGCGCAGTGCGCGAGACCGAGAGCGACGTGATCGCCTTCTCGGACGCGAACGCCACCTGGGCGCCCGACGCGCTGCGGCGCCTCGTCGCAAACCTCGCCGACCCCGCCGTCGCTTACGTCTGCGGTCAGCTGCGACTCGAGGCGGCGGACGGCACAAATCAGGAGGGCGTCTACTGGCGCTACGAGATGAAGTTGCGCGAGGCCGAGTCGCGATTGGGCTCGATCACAGGGGGCAACGGATCGATCTACGCCGTCAACAGGGGCGACTATGTCGAGGTCGACCCGCGCTGGGGTCACGATCTCTCGTTTCCCTATCGGATGGTGCAGGCGGGGCGGCGAGCGGTGTACGAGCCTGCGGCGCACGCGTTCGAACGACCGACGCCTTCGAACGAGACCGAGTATCGGCGCAAGGTGCGGATGTTCGAGCACTGCTGGGAGATCACGCTACGCGGCTCGATGTTCCGCGGACTCCCATCCGGCTACCTCGTCGAGATCGTCTCGCATCGGCTCCTCCGGTACGGCAGCGGCGTCCTCCATCTGACGCTGATCGCCTCGAGCATCGCCCTCGCGGGCGACGGCTGGGCGTACGGGATCGTCCTTGCAGGACAGGTTGCGTTGATCGCCGCGGCTTTGGCGGGAGTGCCGATCGCGCGCTACTACGCACTCGTCACGTGGGCGACCATCGTGGCTCTCTGGAACTACCTGCGACGGGGCGTTCCAGCGACCTGGGAGGCGGCGGAGGGGCCCAGGTAGACATGACCGTAAGGGCGGATATCCAGCAGCGCCGGTTTCGGATATCCTGCCGCGCATGAAGACCACAATTGACGTCGACAGGGGACTGGCTCTGCAGGCAGCCGAGATCCTCGACACGCCAACGCTGAAGGCAACCGTTAACCAGGCGCTGCGGGAAGTCGTGGACGCCGAGTTGCGGCACCGCCTTGCCGCACGGATCCGGGCGGGAACGCTGCCGGTGCCTACGCTCGAGGAACTGGCACGATCGAAGGCACCGAGGCTACCGATCGGGGCGTTGTCACCTCGTCCCGAGCGTCCTCACCGCCGTACGGCGTGACGCTAGCACTCGTCGACTCGAGCGTCTGGGGACGACGGACGCAGTCCTTCGTCGGGGCGGCGCTCGTCCGCGCGATTGAGAAGGATGAGATCGGTGTCATCGAACCAATCGTGATGGAGCTTCTCCGCTCAGCCCGAGACGCTAGTGACTTCGCGGGTCTCTCATCCCAGTACGACGCGCTCCATCAGATCGAGTTGACGCCGGAGATGAACGCTCGCGCACGAGCGATTCAGAGTGCGGTGTCACGACGCGGCTATCACCGGGGTCCCTCTGTGACCGATCTTCTCGCGGCCGCCGCGGCAGAAGCGGTCGGCGCCGAGCTCTGGCACTGCGACCGCCAATTCGAATTGATCGCCGAGGTAACGGGGCAGCAGCTACGACGGCTCGGTACGTGAACCGCGCTCTGGACGCCGTCACGGCGGCGTTCGGCCTTGCCGTCGCGAGTCCACTACTCGCAGCGTCCGCGATCGCGATCAAGCTCGAGGATGGCGGGCCCGTCCTCTTCCGTCAGACGCGGGTTGGGAAGGACGGGAAGGACTTCGAACTGCTCAAGCTGCGCACGATGGTCGTCGACGCCGAGGAGAAAGGAGCCGGATACGCGATCGACGCGGGCGACAGCCGCATCACTCGGGTCGGGAGCATCCTGCGCAGGACGTCGATCGACGAGCTCCCTCAGCTCCTGAATGTCGTCCGGGGAGAGATGAGCCTGATCGGGCCGAGGCCGACGTTGCGTTACCAGGTCGAGAAGTACACGGCGAGGCAGCACAAGCGGCTCGACGTTCGGCCCGGCCTCACGGGATGGGCACAGATCCACGGCCGTGCCACGCTGCCCTGGAATGAGCGCATCGAGCTCGACGTGTGGTACGTCGAGAACCGCTCGCCGCGCGTCGACCTGAAGATCCTGCTCCGTACGCCCCTTGCCCTCTTCGGAGGAACGTACCGCGGCGAGAGCGGCGGGTGGAAGCCCTCCTGACCGCCGACCTCAGCCGATACTCTCTGCCCCCGTGACTGCCGTTCTCTTCACCTGCGCGGGCCAGCGCGTCGACATCGTCACGGCCTTCCGGCAGGCCGGTGCAACCACGGTTGCCGCCGATCTCGACCGGCTTGCGCCGGCGCTCTACCATGCCGACCGCCAGGCTCTCGTCCCACGGGTCGACGACCCCGGATACGTCCCCGCTCTCGCGGCTCTCGTCGCCGAGCACGACGTGCGACTCATCGTTCCGCTGACCGATCTCGACCAGGGCATCCTCTCGCTCAACCGGTCGGCGCTCGCGCCCGCTCTCGTTCTCGCGCCGCCTCCCGAGGTGTGCGCGACGATGGGCGACAAGTATCAGGCCCATCTCTTCTTCGAGGAGCGCGGCATCGCGAGCCCACGGACGTGGCTGCCCGCGAATCTGCCGGCTAGTCCCCCGTTTCCGCTGCTCGTCAAGATCCGCGAAGGCTTCGGCTCCCGGCACATCTATCGCGCCGAGGATGCGGGCGAGCTCGCGTTCTTCCTCGACCACACAACCGTCGATTCGATGGTGCAGGAGCTCTGCTTGGGCGAGGAGTTCTCGATCGACGTCTTCTGCGATCTCGATGGACGCTGCCTGAATGCGATTCCCCGCACGATGATCCAGTCGAAGGGTGGCGAGTCGATCAAGGGCATGTCGCTCCAGGATCCCGAGCTGATCGCGCATGGCGCGCGGGTCGCGGAGGCGATCGGCATAGTCGGCCCCGCGAACATCCAGTGCTTCCGCGAGGCGGATGGGTCGCTGCCGGTGACCGACGTGAATCCACGGTTCGGCGGGGGGTTCCCGCTGCCTCTCGCTGCAGGCAGCCGCTACCCGGAGCTCGCGCTCGCTCTTGCGCGTGGCGAGCGGCCGGAGCCCCGCTTGGGCGATTTCCACGCGGGCGTGGTGATGACCCGCTTCTTCTCCGACATTTGCCTTGTCGATGACGGCGCCGGCGGCTTCCGTCCCGTCGACGTCCCGTAGACGCAGTGGATCGCCGCCTCAAGATCCTCCTTCTTGCCCTCGGTGGCGTGTTGCTCGTATTCGGCGGCTTTGCGGGTGGGTATGTCGTCGCGAAGAAGCAGGAGAGCGCCGATGTGCAGGGGAACTCGACGCAGGAGTTCATCGAGACGCAGGCGCCCGCGCCGAAACCGCCGCCGCTGCCCGGGATCGCCTGGCCGATGTGGGGCTTCGACACCGTTCACAACCGGATCTCGCCGTATGCACACCGTCCCCCGTTCCGCATCGCGTGGTCGTTCGGAGCAAAGCAGCTCGTCGAGTTCCCGCCCGCAATCGCCTACGGGCGGCTCTACTTCACGAACAACCCCGGCGTCACGTTCGCCGTGGACTCGAAGACGGGAAAGGAGGCCTGGCGCTACAACGCGAATCGCTGCACCGCATCGAGTCCGGCCGTCGACGACAAGCTCGTCTTCCAGGCGTTCCTGAACGGGCCACCGTGCAACTCGAGCCGCTCACCCGAGGTGCTCACGGGCGAGGTCGTGGCCTTCGATGCACTCAGCGGGAAGGTGCGCTGGCGCACCGTGATCGGCCCTACCGAGTCGTCGCCCCTCGTGCACCAGGGACGGATCTACGTTGGTGATTGGCGCGGCCGCATCTACGCGTTGAGCGCGAAGACGGGCCGCATCGTCTGGACATTCCGGACGGGTGGGCGGGTCAAGGGTGCGGTCGCCGCGCTCGGGAATCGCCTCTTCGTGGGCTCCTACGATGGGCGACTCTACGCCCTCGACTCTCGCACGGGAGCGCTGCAGTGGCGCTCGTCGTCGCAGGGGAGACTTGGCGGTGTCGGCCGCTTCTACTCGACGCCGTCGGTCGCCTACGGTCGCGTCTTCATCGGCTCGACCGACGGCAAGGTGTACGCGTTCGGTGCCACGACCGGCGATCTCCTGTGGTCACGGTCGACCGGCGGGTTCGTCTACTCGTCGCCCGCCGTCTGGGAGAAGCTCGTGCTCGTCGGCTCCTATTCGGGGAGCTTCTACGCGATCGATGCGGCAACCGGCGAGGTTCGCTGGCGCTTCCGAGCCGGCGGGAGAATCTCGGGTGCGCCGACCGTGATGGGGGGCAACGTCTACTTCGCGACGCTCTCGCGACGCACGTTCGCGGTCGACGGGCGAACGGGACGGCAGGTGTGGTCGTTTCCCGATGGTCAGTACTCGCCGCTCGTCGCCGACGCCGATCGCGCCTACCTGACCGGTACGGCACGGATCTTCGCGCTGACCGAACGCTCCGACCGCTGACCTTTGTGCTGAATCAACACAATGTTCTCGGTTCATCCAGGCGCGCGACGGTCACACGAGATTGTGAATGTTCGCGACGCGGGCCGGATCTCACGCATGTTCCGATGGGTGTCGCGCGGTTTCATGTCTAGAGTTCCGACGATGCGGTATCTCGTCACCGGCGCCGCCGGGTTCATCGGCTCCCACCTCTCGGAGACTCTCCGCGAGGAGGGGCACGATGTCGTCGGCCTCGACTGCTTCACCGACTACTACGACGTCGAGTTGAAGGAGGAAAACGCTCGGGGGATGGATCTGCGACGCATCGACCTCGCGCGAGACTCGATCGATCTGGAAGGTTTCGACGGGGTGTTTCACCTCGCGGGGCAACCCGGAGTGCAGAGCTTCGGCGACGTCTTCGAGACCTACCTCGACCGGAACGTTCTCGCGTCGCAGCGCCTTTTCGAGGCTGCGGCGCGCGAGGGAGTCCGGGTGGTGTTCGCGTCGTCGTCATCCATCTATGGCGATGCCGAGGCCTATCCGACGGCCGAGTCGGTTTCGCCGCGTCCCGTGTCTCCGTACGGCATCACCAAGCTGACGTGCGAGCACCTCGCCCGGGCGACGTCGCGCAGCTTCGGGCTGGAT
>JAYTJO010000269.1:0-8097 GCA_043730975.1 Thermoleophilia bacterium
GCGCAACAGCTCGCCTCGTACATCGGCTACTCGATGTACGGAGTCCGGGGAGCACTCACGGCGGGAGGGCTGTTCGTGCTGCCGTCGTTCGTCCTCTTGTGCTTGATGAGCGCCGTATACGTCGAGTTCGGCGAGGTCGCAGCCGTGGAGGGTGTCGTGCGTGGCCTCGGCGCCGCGGTAATCTCTCTTATCGCAGCGGCTGTTATCCGGGTCGGCCAACGGGTAATTCGGACGACACCCGCGCTGGTAATGGCCGTGCTCGCATTCGGGCTGCTGGTCGCAGGAGCTCCGTTTCTGGCGATCCTCGCGGCGGCCGCGCTCACGGGCTACGTCGCCGGGCGGTACCGCCCGACGCTCCTGCGAACGCCCTCGAGCCACGGCGACGACGACCCCGATGTCGCCCCTCGCGAGAGTGGGTTGCGGAGGCGTTTCGTCAAGACGATCCTCGTTTGGCTTGTCCCGCTCGCGGCACTCCTCCTTGTCGGGGGTCTGGTCGCTGAGCTGGCTGGGTTCTTCACGCTGGCAGCGCTCGTGACCTTCGGTGGTGCCTACGCGGTGCTCCCCTTCGTCGCCAGTTCAGCGGTTGAGCGCTTCGGATGGCTTACGGCCGACGACATGGTCGCCGGCCTTGCACTGGGCGAATCCACACCGGGGCCGTTGATCATGGTCAACACCTTTGTCGGGTTCCTGGCCGGGTACAACGTCGAGGGCGGACTCGCGTGGGGCCTCGCCGGCGCCACCATCGCAACGTTGTGCACGTTCGCGCCGTCGTTCGTGTTCATCATCAGTGGTGCCCCGCTGATCGACCGGATACGCACGACGGGGGCATTCGCCTCGTCACTCAACGGCATAACGGTCGCGGTCGTCGGGGTGATCGCCGCCCTGGGCGTCTTCGTCGCACGCAACGCTGCCATAGTCGACGGCAACCCGGAC
Source organism: Thermoleophilia bacterium (assembly GCA_043730975.1). Taxonomy (GTDB): domain Bacteria; phylum Actinomycetota; class Thermoleophilia; order Gaiellales; family Gaiellaceae; genus Gaiella. The sequence continues at coordinate 934 of JAYTJO010000269.1, forward strand.
TGGCTCGTGATCGTCCTCGCCGTCGCGGCCTTCATTTCTATCGTTCGTTTCAAGGTGGGCGTTATCAGCATCGTTGGGTCGTGTGCCCTCGTTGGCCTCATCGCGAGCGCCGTGGGGTAGCCGGCCTTCTCGTACCACTGAGCTGAGCTAGCGCTCGAGCACCCAGCTGCAGCCGGAGGAGAACGGCCTGTAGCCGAGGCGCTCGTTGATCGCCATCATCGGCGCATTCGTCTCGTCGTTCTGGGTCATGACCCGGACGATGCCAGCGTCTGCAGCGGCCACGAGTGTGCACTGCTTCATCAGCAGGCCAAGTCCCTGACCACGGAAGGCAGGGGTCACTCCCGTGCCGACGTTCTGCGCGCGGCCGGACGCGCGGTCCGAGTCCAGGAACGAAATCCCAACCGGAACTCCACGAGCGACCGCAACGGTGCCGAGTTCGCGATCACACTCCGGATTGTCCCAGGTGAGGCGGCGCCAGGTCTCGTACGTCATGCCGGAAACATCGCCTGGACCGGGCTCGTCGAGGAAGCTCTCGTAGTCAGCCACGAAGACGCGCTCCGGGTCGTCCGCAAAGCTCCCCAGAGCCGCGATCTCGATTCCCGGCGGTAGCGGAGGCGGCGCGGCAACCGTCCTCGGGTCGACAGCCAGGCCCGTGACCGTCCCCTCGAGGCTGAATCCGCATCTCGCGACGAACGCCTTCGTGTCATCGTCGGCTCGACCGTGGGCGATGATGCGACGGGCTCCGATCTCATCGAGGTGTGCCGAGAGGGCGTCCCAGAGGGCTGACCCGATCCCCTGTCCGCGATGCTCTGGGTGGACGGCGACCCCCGCAAAGGCTGTCGTGCGGACAGGGGCGAATGCGTCGATCCCAGCAGTGGCCCAGCCGACTACGTCGCCGCCGCGCTCGGCGAGCCAGTCGATCACCCTGTCCTCGGGCGGTGCGCTCTCCCGGCGGTAGCGCATCCCTGCAGCCGTGACCACGCGGTCATCGAAGACGGTCGTCAGGAGAGCGGCTAGACGTGGAGAGTCGTCGAGAGTGGCGGGTGAGATCATCGTGATGGCGTCAACCCCCGCGTCGCGAGATCGTCTGGTGGAGAACACCTGTCTCGCGAACCCGGAGCACACGACATGCCGCCAGATACACGACGGCTCCCAGCGCGAGGGCAGTACCGAGGGAGATGATCTGAGCGACGGTCGAGCGGCCGAGGGCCCGATCGAGTCCGTACCAGACGCCGAACGCAGCCGCCCCGAGCACGATCGAAGCACCCGTCACGCGGATCACGGCATCGACGATCCGCGCGAGGCCCATGCCACCGACGCGGCGCCGGAGGAAGAAGACGAGGAATGCCACGCCGACGATGTTCACGAGCGACGTCGCAAGCGGGATCCCCCAGATGCCGACGCGGTACAGCGCCACATCGAGTACGGCGTTCAGACCGAGTGTGCCGACCCCGATCACGGTCGGGATCCAGTTCGACTGCAACCCGTAGAACCCGCGGCTCAGCATCAGCATCCAGCCGTTGAAGACGAGACCGAGGGAGAACGCCGCGAGGCACGCTGCCACAATCGTGACGTCGGACGCCGTGAATGCTCCGCGCTCGTAGACGAGCCGGACGATCGGCTGCGCGAGCACGGCCGACACGATCGAGGCCGGGATGAGCAGGAACGCGATCTGCCGTAGCCCGGTGCTGACCGTCGCCCTGAATGCGTCGAGATCGTTCTGCGCGGCGTAGCGCGCGAGCGCCGGAAAGAGAACGGTCGCGACGGCCACGGAGAACATGCCCTGCGGGAGCATGTAGAGCCGAAAGGCCGCGTTGATCGCCGCCGGAGCGAGATTCGGATCAAGGAGGCGCGAGGCGAACAGGGTGTCGATGACCGCGTTCATGTTGATCAGCCCGAGCGTCAGCGTGACCGGCAACATCAGTTTGAAGAAGCGGCGGACCGCCGGATCGCGCCAGTCGATTACCATCTGGAGCCGCCCGTCGAGCCCCCGCAGCCAGGGAACGGGCAGCAGGAGTTGGATCAGCGTGCCGACGAGAATCGCTCCCGCATACACGTAGAGCTGGGCATCCTCACCGGAGACGCGGGGAACGCCGAGCCAGAGCCCGACGATGATCGCGAGGTTCCAGGCGATCGGCGTCAGCGCCGGCACGGTGAAGTGGTCGTACGTGTTGAGGATCCCGACGATGACGCCGCTCAGCCCGAGCAGGACGACGATCGGGAACAGCACCCGGGAGAGGCCGACGGCGAGTTCGAAGTCGCCAGCCGGGACACCGAACGGTCGGATCAGCAGCGGTGCAACGAGGATGAAGAGCGCCGTAAAGGCGCCGAGCACGAGTAGGACGAGCCAGAAGATCGTCGAGGCAACGCGCCAAGCGCGCTTGCGCTCACCCTTCTCGAGGAGGTCGCTGAAGACCGGGACGAACGCGCCCGAGAGGGCCGCGTCAGCAAGGAGCGCGCGCACGAGGTTCGGAATCTGAAACGCGACCGTGAACGCATTGATCGCGCCGCTGATCCCGAAGTAGTACGCGGCGACCATCTCGCGCACGAGGCCGAGCACGCGCGAGACCCCCGTCGCGACCGAGAAGATCAGCGTCGAGCGCGCGAGCTTCCGGTGACGCCCGGCTGTGGGCACAGAGTCAGGCGCAGAGCTTTCCCCGGGGTCGGCACCATCGGTCATGCCGGTCGAATTCGGCGCGGACACGCCCGTCACCTTCGCACGAACCGCGGTCGCTCGCGTCGCCGGTCGAGCGACCGCGAAGCTCTGCTACCATCGTCTCGCCCGCCAGCTGCGGGCATTCCTACGCTCGAGGGTCGATGCCGAACATCCAGCAACAGAAAAAGCGCGTCCTCATCGCCGTCCGCCAGCGGGACGAAAACCTCCGCTATCGCTCGACGATCAAGACGCTGACGAAGCGGCTCGAAGCAGCCGTTGCTGCCGATGACGCCGATCTCGTTGCGACCGAGCACCTCGCGCTCGTCCGCCTGATCGACAAGTCTGCGTCGAACGGTTCGATCCACAAGAACACAGCCGGGCGTAAGAAGGCCCAGGCAGCACGTCTTGTGGCGACCACCGCCGCCGCCTAGCCTCTCGAGGCTTCACAGCGCGATAACCGGGCGAGGCTACAGGCGTGTCCCTACGTATGACCTGGCTCTGCGCTGACGGCGATCAGCGCCCTCTGGAGCTCGACGTCGGCCGCGAGCCTGCTGCCGCCCTTCAAGGCGAGATCGAGCTCTGCGAATCTCACGGTCGCGCTCGCGAGCTCCTCGTCGGAGAACCCCTCTGCGTGGCGGTATGCCTTCTCCCCCGCGAACGGGTGCATCTTGAGGGCGAGCGCGGCGTCTCTGGCGGCCACTCCATCGTCGGCCAGACGTTTGAGCTGACGCATGCGAGAGAGGTGCCCGTTGAGCGTCGCTGCAAGCCTCGGGGCCGTGTCCCGGCGCGACTTGTCCGACCGCTCGAACATCGTCTCGCAGAGATCGAGGAGTCGCCCCTGGCGACGCTCGGCCCAGGCATCCGTGAGCGCGAACGGCGCGACGTCGGCGATCGGCGCGACGAGGTGCTCGACTTCGGCCACCCCGATCGGCTCACCCTGGGCCCACGTGGCAATCTTCGTGATCTCGTTGGCGAGCCCGTGGAGATCCTCGTCGCCGATGTACTGAACGAGCAACGCGCATGCATCGGGATCCGCCTTGACACCCGCCTGACGGAACCGCTCGGCCACCCATGCGACCCGTCCCCGCTTGACGGCGTCGAACAGGAGCACGTCACCGCTCTTCGCACAGGCCTTGGCGATAGCGGCGTCCTTCTTCACCTCGAGACCTACAAGGGCGAGCACGGTGTCGGGCGCCGGAGCCGTAAGGTACGACACGCATGCTTCGATGTCGGCGGCCTTCCAGCCTCCGGTCGGCGGCCGCATGGGCTCCTTCTTGCGCCCGTCGATGTCGGTGACGAGGACGAGTCGGGCGTCACCGAAGAGGCTGCCGGAGTTGCAGAGCGTGACGACATCCGGGCCCGTGACCTCGAGGCCGGAGACGATCTCGACCGACTCGTCGAGGAACCTCGCGCGAAGGCGCTGAACGGCGTGCTCGACCTTGGGTCGATCGCTGCCCGAGATGAGGTACGCAGGCTTCAATGCGGGCTTGTCGCTCATCTGCCTACCGTACTGGACGATCCGTACGGACGGTCATGGACGTCCCGTCGGACTCGAGTATGACCCGTCCGTCTTCGTCCGTGCGGTACACCGCAAGCCCTGCCCGGTCGTGCAACGCAGCGAGCGTGTCCGGCCGAGGGTGCTCATAGCCGTTGTGAGCGCCCACGGAGATCACCGCGATCCGTGGCCGCAGAACGCTCAGTAGGTCGGCGAGTCGCTTGTCGGACGAGCCGTGATGTGCGACCTTGAGCACCTCCACCTGACGGAGCGGAAGGGATCGAGTCACGGGCGATTCGGAGTCACCTGTAAGGAGAAGATCGATCGATCCGTAGCTCGCCAGGAGCACGGTGCCGTGCACGTGTGGGTCCTCGTCGCGCGATCCTGCGTGGTCGGGCCAGAGCACGCGGATGCGCAGCCTTTCGAGCGCATATGTTCTCCCTACTCGCGCGGGAACCAGAGGAACGCCGAGCAGGCGGGCCGTCCGGCGCAACTCACGCTCGTCGAACCCGACGCCCGGCTGCATCGGATCGATGACCCGCCCGACTCTCAGGCGATGGAGGACGGCCGGCACGCCTCCGACGTGGTCGCGGTGCGCGTGCGTGGTCACGAGCGCCGCGAGCACCCTCAGACCCATGCGTCGAAGCTGGCGATCGACCCGGGCCTCGGGCGGCCCAGCGTCGACCAGCACGGCTCCATGCGGCGTCTCGAGGAGAATCCCATCTCCCTGTCCGACATCGAGGAATGTAACCCGCAGTCCCGCCGGCGGCGACCAGGTGGGTGAGGGATGGAGCGCCCACCAACCCATAGCCCCGAGCGGAACGAGCGCGGCTGCGGTGACTACCGCTGCGGAGCGCCGGTACCGCGGAAGAGCTGCGAGGGCAGCAACGGCGACGACCACGCCCGCAAGCGCGAAGACGAGAGCCCGTGACGATGTCTGCGCATAGGGGAGTGATGCGATGAGCCGCGCCGAAAAGGCGATCCATGCACCAGCGATCCCGGCGATCCAGGAGAGCGCGACCGCGGCGGGCGGAATCACGGGGGCGATGATCGCGGCTGCCAGCCCGGCGCCGAGGAGCAGGGGCATCGCCGGCTCGGCAAGTGCATTCGCCGGCACGGTCCAGAGGGGAATGGTGCCGAACTGGAGCCAGAGGATCGGTGCCGTCACGAGACCACAGGCCGTGGAGATGCCAACGACCTCGACGAGCCATCGTGGCACCGGGTACCCCTCGTAGAGCGGCCGCAGGCGGGGCATGGCAATGAAGATCGCCGCGACCGCGGCGAACGACAGCTGGAAGCCGGGCTCGAGGAGCGACCGCGGCGTCCAGGCGAGGAGCACGACCGCGCCCACCGCCATCGTGTGCCACCGATCGCTCGGGCGCGAAAGGAGCCATGCCGCTGAGGCAAGGCAGCCCGCCACCGCCGCCCGCACCACCGAGGGTTGCCACCCAACGGCAAGGGCGTACGCGAGAATCGCGACGATCGCGAGCGAGTGACCAACGGCCCGCGGTAGACCGATCACGTACGCCAGCCCGAGAACCCCGAAGCCGATGAACACGATGTTCTGCCCCGAGACGGCAAGCAGGTGATAGAGCCCCGACGCCTTGAATGCATCGCGAAGCTCCGGGTCGATGCCTTCGTCTGCCCCGAGCACAACCCCGGTCACGAGCGACCGACGCTCCCCTGAGGTTCCCAGCGCGAGTGCGTTCGCGATTGCCGTGCGCAGCCGGTCGCCGACGCCTCCGATCCCGCCCCGCCGGCCGACGATCTGCCAGGAGCCGCTCGCATGGAGAACGACGTGGATCCCCCTTCGTTCGAGCCAGCCTCGCTCGTCGAAGCCGGTCTCGGGCCCTCGCGGGGCGACCGGGCGCGCTCGGAGCTCGAGCACGGCTCCCTGAGGAGGAGCCCGGCCTGCGGGCAGCTCCAGGAGAACACGCTCCCGCACAGCGATGCCGTCGAAGCGCCGCACCTCGGCGACGACTCTGACCGCGAACGGTGACCGGGATGCCGCCCCGGTGATGACAACCTGCGCACTCGCCGGCTGCCCGACTCGTGCAACAAGCAGGCTTTGGTCGAGCTCGTGCAGGCGAAGTCCACCCCACCACAGTCCAGCCGCACCAAGTGCCAGGGCCGCGAAGCCGAGTCGTACCGGCGCTGGGAGACCAAACGAGGCTGCGATCGCCGCTACGCCCGCGACGACCCCCGCGGGGCGTGAGAGTGAGAACCAGTTGGCCACCGACAGACCCAGAGCGAGCGCGGCCAACAGAAGCGCCGGCCAACCGCGGTCGAGGGCATGGCGGACGTCCATCATGGCGTGACGAGCTCGCGGAGTTGCTCGACCCGTGCCGGGCCGATCCCCGGGATCGCATCGAGGTCATCCACGGAGCGCAGCGGCCCATGGGACTGGCGCCAGTCGACGATCTTCTGCGCCGTAACGGGCCCGATGCCGGGCAGCTCGTCGAGCTGATCCAGGGTCGCGCTCGCAAGACTCACCTTGCCCCCGCCCGCAGAGACGGCGCCAACGCCGGTGGCCCCCGCCGCGACGCGAGCGGGAACAATCACCTGCTGTCCATCCGCCACGGGGGCTGCCAGGTTTACGAGAGCGAGGTCGGCGCGTCGGGTCGGGCCGCCCGCCCGCTCGACCGCATCGGCAACCCTCGCTCCTTCTGGCAGCCGGACGAGCCCGGCGCGACGCACGGCGCCAACGACGTACACGACGAGCTTCGGTGCGGCGACAACCCCGTCGGTCGACTCCACCTGGTCGAACGCGGCGGCCTGGGACGCGGGTGCCCGCGCCGTCCCTGCGCCTGCGAGGCGGTTCCCGACAAGACCGAGGACGCAGAGGGAGACGACGAGCAGGAGAGCGGTGTGCCGACGAGGCAGTTTCTCGAAGATCATGTCGCCAATAATGGCAACGAAGGTGAGACGGCTTTGTGCCAGATGTGAGCCAGATCCGTGACGAGCTCCCCACATGAGACAAAAACAGTCTTGCTTTGACGAACACCTGTTCGCT
>JAYTJO010000270.1:0-5849 GCA_043730975.1 Thermoleophilia bacterium
ACGACGAACGACGCCTGCAGAGACTCGTCAGAGCCAGGCATCTTCGCGTCGAGCTCGATCGCGAGCTTCCTGATCCGATTGTCGGCGTCGATCCACACGTCGAGTGGCAGCTCTGTGAGCCCCGCCTGACGGGCGGCCTCGTCGACGCCGCCGAGAGTCTCGCGCTGATCGGCCGGAACGAGCTCGGTGAGCTTCGCAGGATCGAGCTTCGCGCGGTAGTGGCTCGTCGAGGCGCCGCGCACCTCCTCACTCCCCACCGCCTCGATCGAACCCGAGACCGCCTTCAGGAAGCCGAAGACATCGCGCGGATCCATACCGCTCAGCGAGCCGAACTGGTCGAGACCCGACGTGTCCGTCTTCGAGAATTCCTGAGCGTTGCCCTTGACCCACGTCTTGCCGTCAGGCAGCTCCTTCGCGATCAGCGGGAACTGCAGGTAGACCACATCGCCGTCCATGACCGCCTGGAGTTTCCAGTCGCTCGAGTCGCCGAGGTCACCGGTGACCGTTCCCCCGAGACTCGAGCCGACCTGCTTCATCAGCTCGGCGAGCGACGAGAGGTCGATCGTCATCTGCGAGCGCTTCGCCGGCGTATCGAAGCCTCCCTCGGCGCTGAACGACAGTGTCCCGTCGGCACCGGGGACGGGCAGACTCATCTCGAACGTCAGTGCGAACTTCGCCGTGCCGGCCGCCGCGCTCGTGTTCGCGACCTGGGTCAGGCTCAAGAGCTCAGGGATTGTCCCCGCCGAGCCGCCGCAACCCGAAGCCACGAGGCCGAGCGCAGCAACAATGGCCGCAAGAGGGACGAAGAGGCGCCGCACGGTCATGCCAGGATATCCATCGACAGGGAGCCTGCCCCCCTCATCCACCAAACGGGGTATCGGCGAACCGTGGCGCCTCCGCCCAGCCCCGGAGCGTCTCGGCCGCGAGGCTCACCGCATCGCGACCGAGCCGGAAGGATGTCGCGTGCGGGACCTGCTCGAGACGGGCCGCCGGAAATCTCCCGTCCGAGGCATCGAGCACGTATCGGATCGGCAAGGCATGACTGACGACGAGCAGCGTCTCCTCCGGTCGTGCGAGCAGCGCCGTAAGAGCGTCGGCGAAGCGGAGAGCGGCCGCCACCCGACTCTCGCCGCCACCCGGACAGGGAGCATCGGGCTCGTGTTCCCAGGCCCATTGACGGTACGCGGCGAGGGTTCCCCCATCGAAGGAGCCGAAGCCGATCTCGTCGAGAAGCGGCTCGACGAGCCTCGGGACATCGCGCCCGGAGAGCGCGAGATCGAGCGTCTGCTCGGTACGCAGGAGCCTTGAGCTGAAGCCAACGTCGATCGGATCCGAGGCCACGAGCACACGGAGATGTCGCGCCTCCTCCCTACCGCCGTCGGACAGCCCCCCACCCGGGGGGGTCGAGCTGACAACCTCTCCCGCGTTCGACTCGGCGTGCGCATGCCGCGCGAGGATGAGCGTGTTCACAGCAGCACCGAGCGGTAGTCCAGCACGTGCTTCATGCCGACCGCCTCGTAGAGCCCTATCGCAACCGCGTTCTCGGCTCTGACGAACAGACAGACGGTTGGTGTCCGCGCGAGCAGGAGCCGGATCAGGTCGCGAAGGGCTCGGCCTGCATAGCCCTGCCCCCGGGCGGGAGGGTCCGTCCACACCTGCTGCAGCTGGACAGCGGTCTCCGTCCATGCCGATGCCTCGGCCTTGAACCTGATCACTCCGTCCTCCACCCACAGCCACGAGCGACCCTCCTCGATCTGGGCTCGCGTACGCCAGCGGAAGCCGCTCGGATCGCGGCGCAACGGATCGATCGCGATCTCCTCGAGATACGCGGCCGCACACGCGGGGACGAGAAGGTCGAGATCGGTGGCCACCGCAGGTCTGAGGCCCGTCCTCCCGTCCTCCACCATCTCGCTGATCGCGTAGACGGGCTGTCCCAGCCGATCGAGCCTCGGGCGCGACAACTTCTTGCGCACTGCCTCCCAGAGGTCGGTCACTGCCCCGGACTCGCCGATCAGCATCCGCGCCCCCGACTTCGCCGCGAGGCCCGCGAAGGCATCACACCCGGGCCCCGAGGGCACGAGGTTGCTGCCGAGATGGCAGAGCGCCGTGAGCTCGCCCTCCTTGTCCCCGAGCGCGGCAAACCGTCCCTGGCGCCGCCGGGCGATATCTTCGAGGAAGACGCGCTCGATCGGCGCGGCCGCGCAGAAGCGAAGGATCTGCTCCGTTGTCGGCTCGATCACGTTTCTGCGCATCGGCGGAGAACTGTAGAGGCTCGATGGAGAGACGCGAATGACCCCTGTCTTCTCGCCGGTGGTAGCCATCCGGGTTCGATCGTCGCTTCCCTGGCTCGTCACCTGCTCGAAAGCCTTAGGCTCTGCAGCATGCCAATTCACGTTCGAGCCAATCCCGGCGACTACGCCGAAGCCTGCCTTCTCCCCGGTGATCCCCTGCGAGCGAAGTACATCGCCGAAACCTTCCTCTCCGACGTCGTGCAGCGAAACAGCGAGCGCGGAATGCTCGGTTTCACAGGAACCTTCGACGGCAAGCCTGTCTCCGTGCAGTCGAGCGGCATGGGATGCCCCTCTGCGGCAATCGTGATCGAGGAGCTCGTCCAGCTCGGCGTTCAGAAGATCATGCGCGTCGGCACGTGCGGCGGGCTCCAGGCCGATCTGACGATAGGCGACCTCATCATCGCGCTCTCTGCGACCGCCGCCGATTCGACGGCCTCGCACTACGTGCTCGGTGAGCCACACGCACCGACCGCAGACTTCGCGCTCGTCCACGAGGCGGTTCACAAGGCGAAGCACCTCGGCAAGCCGGTGCGTGTCGGGCCGATCGTCTCGAGCGACATCTTCTACAACCCCGATCCGGACATGGCCGGCCGCTGGTGCGACCGTGGCATCCTCGCCGTCGAGATGGAGGCCGCCGTCCTGTTCACGCTCGGCGCGCTGAGGAAGATCCAGACAGGCTGCATGCTGATCGTCAGCGACGTGATCGTCGAGGGCGACTTCCTGCGGATCAGCGACGACGACATGCGCGCGGCGGTCGACGAGATGACCGAGCTGGCCCTCCACACCGTCACCGCGTAGACCTGACCGCGGGCGCCTGAAGGTACGGATGAGCGAGACCGTCTTCCTGGTCAACCCGGCAGCGGCCAACGGCGCCACCGGGCGTCGTTGGCCGGAGTACGCCCATCAGGCCGCCGGCGTCGGACTCGAAGGTGATGCGCTGATCAGCGAGCATCGCGGTCATCTCGGTGTTCTCGCCCGGGAGGCGGCGTTTCGTGGCGCACGTCTGCTCGTCGTCGTCGGAGGGGACGGCGCGCTCCACGAGGTCGTCAACGGGCTCTCGGGAATCGACGACCCGCCCGTCCTCGCCATCATCCCGAGTGGGACGGGTGGCGACTTCGTCCGCACGTTCGGGATACCGAACGACGTCGCAGCGGCGGCGCGGATCGCGCTCGAGGGACAGACGCGGACGGTCGACCTCGGCCGGGTCACCTACCGCGCCTGGGACGGTACCGAGGCCACCTCGGTCTTTGCCAACGTTGCGAGCGCCGGGATGAGCGGCGCGATCGCCCAGCGCGCGAACGACACGTCGAAGGCGCTCGGCGCGAAGGCGTCGTACCTCTGGGCGACCCTCGCCGTCTTCGGGAGCTGGTCTGCGGTGGAGACGAGGCTCACGGTCGACGACGAGCGCCGCAGTGGGAGGATGTTCGACGTCGTCGTCGCGAACGGACGGTACTTCGGCGGAGGGATGAAAATGTGTCCTGACGCCGTCGCTGACGACGGGCTCCTCGACATCGTCACGATCGGCGATGTGACGAAACGCGACCTCGTGATGACGATGCCGAAAATCTACCGCGGCACGCATCTCCCCCACGCGAAGGCCGAGGCGCTCCGCGGCAAGGTCGTCACCGTCGAGACCGACGAGCCGGTGCCGGTCGAGCTCGATGGAGAGCAGCCCGGCACGACACCGGCTCGATTCGAAGTACTCGGGGATGCGATGCACCTTCGTGTCCCGGCGACGGCCTCGGCGCACGGATGATGGTCGAACCGGCGACGACGATCGTCCAACTCACCGACTGCCATCTCTTCTCCGAGCCCGACGAGGCGTCCCGCGGTATCGAGAAGCGACAGCGTCTCCGTCAGGTGCTCGAGGACATCCGAGGTCGCGACCCTGATTTCGACCTGCTCGTCGTCACAGGCGACACGGCGCACGACGAGGTGCTCGGAACCTACGAGATTTTCCGCGAGGAGCTCGGGGACTGGGTCGAACGACTCAGGATCGTTCCCGGAAATCACGATGATCGAGCGTCGCTCCGACGCGTGCTCCCTGACGCGTCGCAGGGAATCGAGGGCCGGGCCGGATTTCAGGTCGACGTGGCAGGCTGGCTTGTCCTCGGGCTCGATTCGCACGTCGCGGACGACGACGCGGGCGAGCTCGGAGCCGAGCAGCTCGAATGGCTGCGGAGCCGACTGGAGACGCAGCCCGAGGTCAACGCCCTCCTGTGCATCCACCATCCGCCAATCACCGTCGGGAGCGAATGGCTCGATGGGATCAGGCTCCAGGATGCGACGGAGCTCGAGCAGCTTCTCGTTGCGTACCCCCAGGTGCAGCTCATCATCTCGGGGCATGTCCACCAGGAGGCATCCGGTCTCTGCGCCGGGGCTCGCGTGTACACGACACCGGCGGTGGCGCGGCAGTTCCTCCCACGAACCAACGACCTCGAGATCGAGCCGGGGCCGCCCGGATACCGCATGGTCGAACTAGGCGCCGACGGTGCGTGGTCGACGAGGGTGATCCGCTGTTCCGGGATGTGACCCGAGAGCCAAGCCTGGATCCAGGCTTGGCTCTACTCGGATGCCTTCCGAGCCCGTGTAGCCGCTGACGCCTTCGGCTTCTGAGCCCGCTTGAGCGTTGCCAACTCCCGCTCGAGCTTCGCGACGCGCTTCTCGAGCTCGTCGATGCCGCGCACCTTCTTTCCGAGCTCGTCGACCCGGATGCGGAGGTCGTTGACCGCCTTCAGCGCCTTCGTCCCACCCGGTAGGTCGGCAAGCTTCGCGATCGTCTGCTCGCCGCGATCGGCGAGACGCGCGATCATGTCGCGGTCTTCCTTTGGAGTCTTCGTCGCTTGTGTCATGACGCAGTCATAGCACCACAACCCCGCCGGGGGAACCCCACCGGTCTATTGTTGCCGTGTGCCCGAGGGATTCCACAGCTCGTACGACGTGCGCGTCCGGTTTGCCGAGACGGATGCACAGGGGATCGCGCACCACGCCTCGTATGTGATCTGGCTCGAGGTCGCACGCGTTGCGTACTGGGCCGAGCACGCAGGCGGCTATCGCTCGATCCAGGAGCAGGGTCTCGAGGCGCTGACGACGGGCCTCACGGTCGACTATCGAGCGGCGGCGGCGTTCGACGACGTGCTGACGGTGTACCTGCGTTGCGTCGATGTACGAGGCGCGCGGTTCCGTTACGAGTACCGGGTCGAGCGAGACGGTGAGCTGATCGCGACGGCCGAGACGTTGCACGCGACCGTCGATGCGGCGAGCCACGCGCCGACGCGAGTGCCGCCGTGGTTCGTCGAGGCGATCGCTAGGGCCGAGGAGGCGTAGCCGGCCCGACGGGCGTCGTGGTCGAATCGGCCGGCGTGGTCGAAGCGGGAGGCGTGGTCGAAGCGGGAGGCGTTCCGCTCGTACCGGCCTTCTTCTTGTTGACTGGTTTGGCGGCAGGCTTCGCGGGCAGCGCCTTCGTTCCGACGCGTACGAGCGACGGCTCGCCGACGTAGAACGACCGCCACGTGTTGTCATAGAGCAGCTTGTCGCTTGTGTCGTAGACGAGTCGAC
>JAYTJO010000271.1:0-3000 GCA_043730975.1 Thermoleophilia bacterium
GGCCCGGCCGTCTTCCGGCTCGCCGACCACATGCAGCGGCTGCACGACTCCGCGCGCCTGCTGTATATGGACATTCCCTTCTCGGTCGAGGAGCTGCGCGAGGCGACGCATGAGCTCGTGCGTGTCAACGGGCTCCCCGCCGCGTACATTCGGCCGATTGCCTTCTACGGCTACGGCCAGCTCGGTGTCTCCACGCAGGGCAACCCCGTCGAGACGGTGATCATGAGCTGGCCATGGGGCGCCTATCTCGGCGAGACCGCTCTCGAGCAGGGAATCACGACCTGTGTTTCGTCGTGGAAGCGGGTCGGCCCGAACACGATTCCGCACGCTTCCAAGGCGAGCGGTGTGTACCTCAACTCGATGCTCGCGACCACCGAGGCGCGGCGCGGAGGATACGACGAGGGGATCCTGCTCACCGACGACGGCTTCGTCGCCGACGGCCCCGGAGAGAACATCTTCGTGGTCAAGAACGGCGTCATCCGCACGCCGCCGCTCTCGACATCGATCCTGCCCGGCTTGACGCGCGATGCGGTGATCACGATCGCCCAGGATCTCGGCTACGTCGTCGAGGAGACGCCGTTGATTCGCTCCGACCTCTACCTGGCGGACGAGTTCTTCATGACCGGCACAGCAGCCGAGGTGACGCCGGTGCGCGCGGTCGACGACCAGGAGCTCGGCGTGGGGCCGGTGACGAGGGAGATCCAGACGAACTACCTCGACACGGTCAACGGCCGCAACGACCGCTGGGGCCACTGGTTGGATTACGTTGAGGCGGCAGTCAAGGCGTAGTTCTTAGCGCCCGACGGTACCGCGAAGGCCCGCGACGACGCGGGCCTGATCATCGGCGGTCAGCGCCGAGCCACTGGGGAGGCAGAGGCCGCACTCGAAAAGCCGGGCCGAGACGTCGCCCCCGTAGATCGGGTCACCGGCGAAGTAGGGCTGCAGGTGCATCGGCTTCCACACGGGCCGGGCCTCGATGTCGAGGGCCTCGAGAGCAAGGCGGATCTCCTCGCGGTTGGCGCCGAACTCGTCGGGGTCGACGAGGATGCAGGTCAGCCAGTTGTTGCTCGTTCCGTAGCCGGCCTCGGGCATGAACGTGATCCCTGTCTCGTGTGCCAGAAGCTCGCGATAGCGCGCATTGATCACGCGCCGCGCACTGACGCGCTCGGGCAGGGCAAGAAGCTGCGCCCGGCCAAGTGCCGCGAGCACGTTACTCAGCCGGTAGTTGAACCCGAGCTCCGAATGTTCGTAGTGCGGCGCGATGTCCCGGGCCTGAGTCGAGAGCTTCCGCGCGTGCTCGATCATGTCCTCATCGGACGAGACGAGCATCCCGCCGCCGCTCGTCGTGATGATCTTGTTGCCGTTGAAGGAGAATGCGGCGAGCAGTCCCTGGCTCCCGGAGGGCTTGCCACCGTACGTCGCGCCGAGCGACTCGGCCGCGTCCTGGAGCAGGAGCACCTCGTGGCGGTCGCAGACGGCCCGAAGCGCGTCGTAGTCGCAGCACTGCCCGTAGAGGTCGACGGCGAGGACTGCCCGCACTCGGCCGCCCTTGCGTCGCCTGTCGGCGAGCGCCTCGTCGAGAAGCTCCGGGTCCATCGTCCAGGTGGCAGCGTCGCAGTCCACGAACACGGTTGCTGCACCCGTGTACCGGATCGCGTTCGCGCTTGCCGCGAACGTCAGCGAGGAACACACCACCTCGTCACCCGCACCGATCCCGAGCACCACGAGGGCCAGATGGAGCGCGGCAGTTCCGCTCGAGAGCGCGAGGGCATTCGGGACATCGACGACGGCGGACAGCTCTCGCTCGAACGCGTCGACGTGCGGTCCCAGCGGTGCCAGCCAGTTGGACGAGATCGCCTCATCGACGAACTCGCGCTCGCGTCCGGTGGGATGCGGCGGTGAAAGGTAGATACGGGCCATCGGCGGCGAGCCTACCGTTCGTTCGACCGTCACTACCAGCCCATCCCGTAGTCCCAGCCCGATTCCATGGTCATACTGTGCCGAACGATGCCAACTCCGCCGCGCATGGTCTTCCTCGGCTTCGGTAAGTATGTTCGTGCCGACCGGATCTACGCCCTCGAGCCGATCGTGGGCGAGGAGCGTGGGAACGGCCGCAGGACGCTCGTGTGGGTCGAGGGGATGCCGAACGCTATGGTCGCGTCGCGGACGCAGGAGACGATCATGGAGGAGATGGGCGCGGAGCCTCCGCCGTCAGCAGGCGGCCACTCGCGGAGGCGCGTACGAGACCAGCCGACGCTCTTCCCTGACGGGACTTGAGACTCATTCGGGAGACGCAGTGGGCGTCGCGCGGCCCACGACCAGCGTCACCTTGAGCCCGCGACCTGCGGCAACTCCTGGCTGTGGCTTCTGATCCAGCACGGTGCCGGCCACCCCCTTGACGTAACGGATCTTTGTCCTGGCCTTCAGGGTCTTGAGCCGGGCCCGGGCGGCCGTCGCGCTCGAGCCGACGAGGTTCGGGAGGAGCCCGTACCGCGGATCGGGTCGGCTGACGTACAGCCGGACAGCATCCTTCGCCGACAGGAAGCCGTTGCGCGGTTCCTGCTTGAGGACGAAGCCTGGCCGCGTACCGGGTTTCGCGGGAACCCCGATGAGCTCACTCCCGAGAGGCTGCAGTGCTAGCACGTCATTGGCCGCTGACACCGTCTTGCCGACCACGAGCGGAACGGTGACTTCGTTGGGGTAGCACTCGGCCTGCGCCGTAGGCCCGCGTCCGGCGAGGAAGGCAACGACGCGCGTGTCGGGGCAATAGCCGTTGTCGAGCTTGTACGAGCCCTTCCGCCAGACGATCCGCTTCTCCTGCGCGGGGAGGTACGGGGTCGCCGGGAACTGCTCCGGATCCAGCTTGAGTTGCTTGTCCGCGCGCTTCATGAAGGACTTCCAGATCAGCGCGGGGAGCGTTCCGCCCGCAACGGGCTTGCCGCTGAACTCCGTCAGCATTGGCTTCAGCTCGTCGGGATAGCCGACCCAGACCGCCACCGC
>JAYTJO010000272.1:0-2901 GCA_043730975.1 Thermoleophilia bacterium
TCAAGGGTGGCCTGATCCTCGACCTCGGCGTGCGCGGCTTCCTGCCGGCATCGCTCGTCGACATCCGGCGCGTCCAGGATCTGGACGAGTTCACGGGCACGGAGCTCCGCTGCAAGGTGATCGAGCTCAACCGCTCGCGTAACAACGTCGTGCTCTCACGTCGCGCCGTCCTCGAGGACGAGCGCAAGGAGATGCGCCAGGGGATCCTCGACCGGCTCAATCCAGGCGACGTCGTCGATGGTCAGATCTCGAACATCGTCGACTTCGGCGCCTTCGTCGACCTCGATGGGATGGACGGCCTGATCCACATCTCCGAGCTCTCCTGGAGCCACGTCAACCATCCGTCCGAGATCCTCGAGATCGGCCAGACGGTGCAGGTCAAGGTGCTCGACATCGACCGCGAGCGCCAGCGGATCTCGCTCGGCCTCAAGCAGACGCAGTCCGATCCGTGGCAGCAGGTGCTCGAGCACTACCACGAGGAGGACGTCGTCGAGGGTCGCGTCACGAAGGTCGTCACGTTCGGCGCCTTCGTCGAGATCCTGCCCGGCGTCGAGGGGCTCGTGCACATCTCCGAGCTCGCCCAGCATCACGTCGAGAACCCGCGCGAGGTCGTCTCGCAGGGCGATCCGGTCAACGTGCTCATCCTCGAGATCGACGGCGACAGGCGACGGTTGTCGCTCTCGCTGAAGCGGGTGGAGGAGGGCGCCGAGCCTCTTCCGCGCGCCGACGGTGGCGAATCCGTCCATCTGACACCAAACCTGAGGCTCTCCGAGGAGGCATTCCCGGCTGGGTCAGAATCAGAACCGAACGAAGGAGATCCGATGAGCGACATCAATCCCGAGGCACTCGAGCTCGCCGAAGAAGCGCTCGCGCTCGATGCCGACGCGCAGGAGCTTGCCGTCGACGCAGTCGTCGCGGAGGGGGTAGCGATCGAGCTGGCCGAGGAGGCCATTGTCGCGGATGAGGTCGCGCAGGAGCTCGCCATCGAGGCATTCGAAGCTGACGCTGCAGGTGATACCGAGGCAGCCGTCGAGCTGGCCGAGGAAGCGGTCGCCGTCGAGGAGCTCGCGGTCGAGCTGGCCGAGGAAGCGATCATCGCCGACGCCGTCGCGGTCGAGCTGGCCGAGGAGGCAGTCGTCGAGGAGATCGTTGCCGAGGAGCTCGCCGAGGAAGCAGTAGCCCTCGTCGACGTAGATCCGGCCGCCTGAGCGACCCGGCCGAGGTTTCCGCCCGCCCGATCGCAGTCGCGATCACCGGCGGGATCGGTGCAGGAAAAAGCACCGTGCTCGCGGCGTTCCGCGCGCACGGTGCCGCCACGGTCTCGAGCGACGAGATCGTCCATCACCTGCTTCGCGCCGACCTCGACGTGCGCGCAGCTCTTGTCGAGCGGCTCGGCGAGGGCATTCTGGACGAGGACGGGATCCCCGATCGCGCCGCAATCGCGGCGATTGTCTTCGACGACGGCGATGCGCTCGCATTCCTCGAGGGGCTACTCCACCCTCTCGTATCTCGCGAGTACCTGATCTGGCGCGAGCAGCTCGCCGCCCTCGATCCGCCGCCGCGCGTGTGCGCCACCGAGGTGCCGCTGCTGTACGAATCGGGCGGCGAGTCGCGCTTCGACCGCGTCGTCGTTGTCACTGCTCCGCGGCAGCTGCGCGAGCAACGCCGTCATGCGCCCCAGGACAACCGGGAGGCCCGACTGCTCGACGAGGCGGAGAAGATCAAGCGATCCGACTATCACTTCGTCAACACGGGAACGCCGGAGGACATCGACAGTTGGGTCGCAGGCCTCATGGAAGAGCTGACGAACGAGACGTCGTGAGACGCATCGTCAGCGCGCTCGCGGCAATCGCGATCGCCGCCACGTCGACCGTTTCGCTCGGCTGTGGTCAGGTCGATCGCTTCCGCTACCCGTTGCGGTACGAGCAGATCGTTCGGAGTCACGCCAGGAACTACGATCTCGACCCGGCGCTTCTCGCCGCCGTGATCTACACCGAGAGTCGCTTCAACGCACGTGCCGAGTCGTCGGCGGGGGCAATCGGGTTGATGCAGCTGCTCCCTGAGACCGCTCGCGGAATTGCCGTTCGCACGGGCGGAAGTGGATTTGTCGTCCGCGATCTGTACGTGCCGGAGATCAACGTGCGCTACGGCGCCTGGTACCTGCGTAACCTGCTCAACCGGTACTCCGACGAGCGCACGGCGCTCGCGGCCTACCACGCGGGCCCGGGGAACGTCGATCGGTGGCGGGAACAGGGGCTCGAGATTCAGTTCCCCGAGACGCGTGACTACGTCGACAACGTCGAGAAGGCCAAGCGCATCTACGCCGACAGGTATGCGAAGGAGCTCGGGCTCGGTTGATGTGGCCCTGGGGAGACTCGTAGGGGCGGGACCTGTCCCGCCCGCCCGCGACCTGTCCCGGCCCGACGACTAGAGTGCCGCCGATGGCCGACCCGCGCGATCGCGAGTACGCCGACCTGATCGTCGACGACTGCCTCGGCGTGCAGCCGGGGTGGCAGGTTCTCGTTAGTGGCAACCCGCAGGCACGGCCGCTCCTCGAAGAGGTGTGCGGCGCCGTCGCTCGGCGCAGCGCATACGCGCTGCTGCGCGTCTCGTTCGAGGGATTCCTCGCGCAGTCGCTGAGCTGGGTGTCGAACGCGCCGCTGGAGCTGCTCGAGAAGCCGGCGAGCGTGACCGTTAGCGAGCTCGAGACGATCGACGCGCTGCTCTTCGTCGCAGCACCGGACAACACACGCGCGTCGGCGGCGATTCCGAGCGAGCGAATAGGAGCCCTCCAGGCGGCGTACAGGCCCGCCAATAAGCGGATGATGAATCACGACATCCCGTGGGTCGTCTGCCAGTATCCGACTGCGGCACTTGCGCAGGAGGCCGGGCTCAGCACCG
>JAYTJO010000273.1:0-3424 GCA_043730975.1 Thermoleophilia bacterium
CTCTTCACGACACCCGGCCAGTCGCACAAGTGCGCGATCTGGCGTGGCCTCCACCTCGCGCACCGCGACTTCCGTGACCTCATGGGCTTCAATCCGCCATCCGGCGGTCTTCTGATCCAGGCGGATGCTCCAGGCGAAACCCCTCTGGCGATGCACACCGAGATCTGGTGGGCTCGCGGGTATGTGACCGGATATGGCGGCGGTGGCGACGACACGATCACACGCCACGAGTTCGGTCACGTGATCCGCCACGGGTATGACGGCGACGGCGGCCACTTCTTCGGCGATGTCGTCGCTCACACGTACGCCCGTGGCCACTCTCCCTGTCTCCATTCGGGCAGCCTCGCCTACGCATTCAACGAAGGGTGGGCCGAGTACTGGGCGCACGAGTACGGCGCCCCGCCGATGTGCGCTGACAGTCCCGCCGATGATTACACGGTGGAGGGCAACGTCGCAGTCGCCCTCGCTGACATCGAGGCTCGTTGCTACGCCGGGAATCGCGTACCGATGGTCGAGATCCTGCGAGCGCACGCCCTCGTCATTCACTCACTCGAGGAGTTCCGAGCGTACGTCTCGTGTCCCATACCGTTACTCCTCGCACCTCTTCCGGGAATTCCGGCTACGACCCTGACGGTCACGGCGGCCCAACGCGCAGACATCGCACGCGCTCAGGTCAGAGACATCAATGGGCAACTCGGTGAATTCCGCGCCGACCTCCGCGCGGCCGATCGTGCGGCGGCCAAACCGCTGAAATGCCCGCGCATCCCGTGCGAAGCCGCGCTGCGTCGGTCCCTGCTCCCGGCGGTTCTGCGGTCGGAGATCGCGCTCGCCGAGTTGGTGCGGAACGCCGCCGACGACGGCGACACGGCGAAGGAGCAGCAGGTGATGGCGGAGCTCCCCTACAAGCAGCTTCTCGCCCTGCAGCGAGCGAAGGAGAAGAACACGCGCATCCAGGCAGCCCGGATCTCCGCGGACGGCATCCGCGACGCACTGAAGGCGGGACGGCTGATCTTCGCCAAGGACAAGAGCACGAAGACGAAGCGGCTCCGAACGCAGCTCGCGTCGAGAATGGCAGCGTTCCGCAAGGCGCAACGTGGAGCCACGGGAGCGCCTGGGTTGATCCTCGACCAGGCGATCGTCGATCGTCTGCGGAAGGTTCCCGCGAGGCCGTTCCCGAACCCGGAGCCTCCTCCGCCGCCGTGGACGCCGATCCCGATCCCGCCCACACCTCCGCCGCCGCCGCCCGGTCTCCAGGTGTCGACACTGACCCTGGCGTGTCCCAATAACGGCAAGGCGGGCGTATACGCCACTGGCGGGACACTGACGCCACCGCTCGCAGGGGCGGCGATCGAGCTCCATGTCACACCGCCCAACGGACCGGAGGCGGTTGTGAAGCTGTCCACCAACAGCTCCGGCACGTACACGACAGGGCTTGTCATGCAAACGGCCGGCACGTGGACGATGTTTGCCCGGTTTGCCGGGGACGCGAAGACACAGCCGGATGACTCGCCGGGTTGCCAGACAACGATCTCGCCCTGAGCGGCGGCGGCCGCGACGTAGCCTGAATTCACCGTTTTGCGCGGGCGTTGCATCTCGTCGGGCCCGCCAAGCCGCTTCCCGTCCGGGTGGACACCGTTTCTTCTGTGTCTGGTGATCCTCACCCGGACAATGCGCTCCGTGGGGGGATGGGGCCCCACAGGCCACCGGCCTACGCGGCCCCATCCCCCCCACGTCCTGACGACCCGAACGAGCGCCTCGCGATCACGCAAAACGGTGAATCCAGGCTTAGCTCATCGCAGAGCGACGTAGCGACTGTTGCAGGCCGGCAGCGGCAAGGCCGATCTCGAACCGGTTCCCGTCGATCTCGACGACGGGCATCAACTCGCGGACCGACGACGACGTGAAGACCTCGTCGGCAGCGAGGAGACGATCCAGCGGATAGACGCCCTGCTCAACAAGTCGACCCTCGACCACAGCGAGCTCCAGTAGCGCCGCTCGTGTCTCACCGGCGAGGATCCCGACCTCGAGAGAGGGCGTCAGCAGCGTCTCGCCTTCGCGCCACCAGATATTCGTGACCGGCCCCTCGAGGACAATCCCGTCTGCATCGACGAACACGGCATCGTCGGCACCGCGCGCCTTCGCCTCTGCCTCGGCGGCCATGCTGACGGCGTAGCTCGTCGACTTCGTTGCCGGAAGCAGCCACGATGCTGATCGACGCTGGTGCACGAGCGAGACCAACCGCTGACCTCGGCTGCGAGCCTCCTCGATCCACTCAGGGATCGTGCTGACGAGAGCAATCGCTCGATGCTCCCCTCCAGGCGAGCCTGGCGTCCAGTAGAGGCGGAGGACTGCGTCGGAGAGGCCCGCGTGCTCGAGCGCCATTGCAGCGAGACGCTCCACCTCGGTCGTGTCTGGCGCTTCGAGGCCAATTCTCTCGGCCGACGCGGCGAGCCGGGCCAGATGCTGCTCGAGCCGAAACGGCCGGCCACCGTAGACGCGCATCGTCTCGAACGCAGCCCGCCCGCGAGTGAACCCCTCATCGTCGGCGGTGAGCACGGGCGTATCGGGGTCGACGAGACCGCGGCCCGAGACCGCCACGGCGCGGAGGGACGGAGCGCTCATCGCGCACCCACCGTTCGCGGGCCGAGCGGGCGCACCGCACTCGCTGCTCCGGGAGCGCGCGGCGCGCCGATTGCCTGCAGAAGCGGGTCGGCCTTCACCCACGATTCATCGATCTCCGCCTGCGGATCGGAGTCCCAGACGACGCCGCCCCCGACCCAGAGGTGAATGCGCCCCTCGGCAACGGCAAACGTCCGGATCGTCAGCGCGAGATCGAGGTCGCCGTTGCCATGGATCCGTCCGAGCGCGCCCATCGATGCACCGCGCCCGACAGGCTCGATCTCGGCGATCAGATCGACGGCAGCGATCTTCGGGGCACCGGTGATCGATCCGCCCGGGAACATTGCGCCGAGAAGCTCCGCGAGGCCGACGCCCGCGCGCAACGTTCCCTCGACCGTCGAAACCATGTGCTCCACTCCCGCGAGTGCTCGCGTCGCCATCAGCTCGGGCCAGCGAACGCTCCCTGGCTCGCAGACGCGTGCGAGATCGTTGCGCTCGAGATCGACGATCATCACGTGCTCGGCCGCATCCTTCACCGAGCTCGCAAGCTCGCTCGCCGCCCCCGCCGGCCGCGTTCCCTTGATTGGGCACGTCCAGACGCGGCTCCCACGCCGCGCCAGGAACAGTTCCGGTGAGCCGGAGACGATGGTCCAGCCGTTGCCTCGGTAGGGCTCTGGATTGTGTGGGGTCAGCGCGGAGAGGCGGGCGGCGAGCGCGGCCGGATCGCCGGCAAACGGCGCCGAGAGGTGTTGCACGAGGTTGACCTGATAGACGTCGCCCCGCTCGATCGCGTTCCGCACGCGCC
>JAYTJO010000274.1:0-2869 GCA_043730975.1 Thermoleophilia bacterium
CCGAGCGGCTGTACTGTCCGATGTCCCGGCCGCTTGTCGACGAAACCAGGAGGTAACGATGGATTCCACCGCTCCAACGCCTGGCTCTGGCGAGCGGCCATACCGCACCGAGCTCTCGCCCGTGAGTTTCCTCCGTCGCAGCGCCTACGTCTTCCCCGACAAGGTCGCGGTCGTGCACGGTGAACGGCGTACGACCTATCGGGAGTTCGACGAACGGGTGAACCGTCTTGCTTCCGCGCTCGTTGCCGCAGGGGTTGAGCGCGGCGATCGCGTCGCCTTCGTGGCCCCGAACATCCCAGCGATGCTCGAGGCGCACTACGGGGTGCCCGCGGCCGGTGCGGTGCTCGTCTCTGTCAACACCCGGCTGAGCAGCGAGGAGGTGCTGCACATACTCCGGCACTCAGGGGCGCGGACGGTCTTCGTCGACCACGAGCTCGCGCACCTCGTCGACGGTGCAGGGCTGCCCACGATCCGGATCGACGACACCGGGAAGCCCGGAGACCCCTACGAGGACTTTCTCGCCGGCGGTTCACCCGAGCATTTCGAGCTGTCTGTGCTCGACGAGGAGGAGACGATTTCGATCAACTACACCTCCGGAACGACGGGGCAGCCGAAGGGCGTCATGTTCACCTACCGGGGCGCCTACCTGAACGCCCTGGTCGAGGCGCTCCAGGCGAACCTCCGGCCCGAGTCGGTGCAGCTGTGGGTGGTACCGATGTTCCACTGCAACGGCTGGTGCTTCACCTGGGCGGTGACCGCGATGGGGGCGCGCCATGTCTGCCTGCGCAAGGTCGACGCCGGCGCAATGTGGGAGCTGTTCGACAGTGAGGGGATCACGCACTACAACGGAGCGCCCACGGTACACCTCGGCGTTGTCACTCATCCTGCCGCACGGAGGGTCGAGCGCGGGCTCACGGTGACGACCGGCGGCGCCCCGCCCTCACCTACCCTGCTCGCGAAGATGGAGGAGCTGAACTTCAGGCTCGTACACGTCTACGGTCTGACGGAGACGTACGCGCCGTACACGGTGTGCGAGCCGCAGGAGGACTGGGCAGCGCTTCCGGTGGACGAACGCGCGCGACTCCTCGGCCGTCAGGGCGTCCACAATATCGTCGCCGACCGGATCCGTGTCGTCGACGACGAGATGCACGACGTTCCGTCTGACGGCGAGACGATGGGCGAGGTGGTGATGCGCGGCAACAACGTCATGAAGGGCTACTTCGGCGACCCGGAGGCGACGGCGACCGCGTTCAGGGGAGGGTGGTTTCACTCGGGCGACCTCGGAGTCAAGCATCCGGACGGCTACATCGAGCTTCGTGACCGGCAGAAGGACATCATCATCTCCGGAGGCGAGAACATCTCAACGATCGAAATCGAGCACGCCATCGGTCGCCACCCCGACGTGCTGGAATGCGCGGTGGTTGCGACGCCAGACGAGAAGTGGGGCGAGCGCCCGAAGGCGTTCGTCACCCTCGCAGCCGGATCCGACGCGACCGAGCAGGAGATTATCGACTTCTGCCGCGAGCACATCGCCCACTACAAGGCACCTGCCGCCGTCGAGTTCGGCGAGCTCCCGAAGACCTCGACCGGGAAGGTGCAGAAGAATGTCCTGCGCGAGAAGGAATGGGCAGGCCGCGAGAAACGGGTGAACTAGTGCGGTGTCTCAGAACGTTACGCCTGTTTGCCCCTGAGGCCGGTCATCGTAGGACTCGGTCCCGGGAGAGGCTGCGCCATCTCCCCTACAGGGTTGCCGGTGGAATAGTCGGTGAAGGCGCACGGGTGGGCCGAGAGCGATGACCCGGCTCGGCGACAGTCTCGAGGGGCGGCGGGTGCTCGTCACCCAGGCGCTCGACTTCATAGGCCCCGCTCTCGTCGAGGGCTTTCTGGAGCACGGGGCGATCGTCGCCACGGGCGAGGACCCGCTGACCGAGCCCGGCGCCGCCGAAGAACTCGTCCGCTCGGCTGGAAGGGTCGACGTGCTTGTCGTCAACCTGTCCTGCCCGGCACCCGCGACACCCGCAGTCGACGTCCGCGACGACGAGTGGCGCGCCGTCTTCGCCCATCTCGTCGATCCACTCCCGAGGCTCGTCCGCGCGGTGCTGCCACAGATGACGGAGCGCCGCGCCGGGAAAGTGATCGTGATGGGGAGCGCCTCGGCGCTTCGGGGGATGCGTCGGACATCGACCTACAGCGCTGCGCGTGGTGCGCAGGTCGCCTACGTTCGCGCAGTCGGCACCGAGGTCGCTCCGCAGGGCGTCCAGGTGAACCTGATCGCCCAGAACTTCGTCGAGAACGACCAGTACTTCCCCGAAGAGGTGCGCACTCTGCCGGCTTTCCAGGAACGGTTACGGCGCGAGGTCCCTGCCCAGCGCCTCGGCACACCGAGCGAAGACGCGATGCTCGCCATCTTCCTTGCGAGCGACGAGTGCCGCTTCATGGTCGGTCAGAGCGTCCCGTTCGCAGGGGGTTGGGTCACCTAGCGCGCCACCTCGAAACGTGCCACCGGTAACCCGTAGGGGAGACGGCGCAGCCTCTCCCGGGAACGAGCACAGCGACCACCGGCCTCGGGGGGCAGACAGGCGTAACGTTGTGAGGCGCCGCACGAGCACGGGGTGGTCGCGCCGAGGACGGTGACGCAACGATTCGAGCCATCGTGGTTGACGGGTTGCCGCGACGATCGTATAATCGCGCGCATGCGGCGGACACCACTCTGGATCGTATTCGTCGGGGGAGTGCTCGTCGTTCTCTCTGTGCTCTGGCAGGCGTTCGCGATCAGCGCGTACGTTCGCGGCGCCGGCGACGGTGCGCTCGATGCGCATGGTTTCGGTTCGATGTTCGTCCACATCGGCGAGCTGGCGATCGTGATCGG
>JAYTJO010000275.1:0-2942 GCA_043730975.1 Thermoleophilia bacterium
CCGACCTTTCTGAGCTGGAGACGCGGCTTGACCTTCACGGCGATCGCAGGGCTCGTGGTGTTCTTCGCCTTCGTCGTGTAAACCGTGTTCTGGAGCGGCTGCACGATCGCTCCGTAGACACCACCGGTCATCGTTTGCACGGTCGTGATCTTGTTGGCTGCGTTCCCGCCACACGGCATCGCGAGCACGTCGATGTTCTCCGCCACCTTCAGGGTCGAAAGGGCACCCGAGAGCGTGGTTTTGCCTGCATAGGTGACCGTCTGTGGCTTCGCGGCAACCGTCAGGGTCTCGGCGGTGGTCGGCCCGATAACGGTGACCGTGCCGCGAAACGTGTTCCCTTTTTCGTTGGGATCGTCGTAGCTGAACGTTCCCGGCGACATGAACGTGCACGTGCCGGTCTGCGTCGGCTGCATGACCAGCGGGTTCGACGAGCAGGTCACGCCCGTCATCGACTTGAAGAGAATCTGGTGCGCGACGGTGTCGCTGTTCGTGAACTGGATCGTGTCGCCGACGGCGATCGTCGAAGCCTTTGGCACGTAGCCGTTCTTCGAGATGGTGACCGCGACCGTCTTCGCAGCGGCTGCACCCACGATCAACAGCGAGACGACGGCAAAGGCACTCACAAGACTCTTGCGCATGAACCTCTCCCTTTTCTGGGGTTCCACCGGGTAGATGCGGAGGCGAACAGAAACTTGCGCGGTCGAGGCGGAGCACACGGCTGCAGCAAAGGCGTCCGATGAGCTCCAACCCTCCCGCGGTTAGCTCGTCTTTCGACACACAACTGGAATCTCCCTCGCATGTGGTTCGTGCGGATCGGGAGCGCGACCGGCAGCGGATCCCGCATTGCCCACTCGCTCACGCGTGTTGACAGGCCACATCATCTGTCGCATGATGTGCAGTTGCCCGTCAGCGGGTCAGCGTCGGGCAATCAAGAGAGGAGGGGACGATGAGGAATGAAAGGTTTCGCCAATGCGCTGCTGGGCTGTTCGCGCTGGGTGGACTCGCGGCGGTAGGCGTTCTCCTCGCGCTGGGTGGCAGCGGAGAGATCGCGCGGGCGCAGTACGGAAGCGCAACGCCGATCAATGTGAGCGCCTTTGGGTGCATAGTGGGTCGAGGAGGCTACCGAACGGTTCCCGCGGAATCGACGATTGTGATCCGCTCGGGGTACGCGACGACTGCTCCGGGAGCGGTGCAGGCGTTCCTCAAGAAGCAGGCGACGATGCTGTCGGTGAACGATGCGCCGATGGTCGATGTCAGCCAAATGTGGGGGCCGATCGAGGCGAATACCGGTGGCGGTAGCGTGATTTTTGTGTCGTATGACACGAAGGTGACGCTGTGGAACGCCGGGGACTCGATGCGCTTTACGTTCGCGCAGGTCGCGAAGACGGCGATCACCGATCCGTCGGATTACGACGGTGACGGGACGATCGATCCACTGCGGGGCACAGCGGGGTTGCTCTTCGGCGGCACCTGCACCGTCACTGCATCCTGAGAACGAGCGATTCGTTGTCGGGAACTCGCGCACTACCGCGCGGGCTCCCGACGACGGACGTCGGCGAGTGCCGCAGCACACCGTTCCTGCGTCTCAGGAAACGGGGACGCGGCCGCCCTTGAGGACGGGCTTGCGCGCGTCGCTCCCGTAGACGAGCGTTCCGGACGACAGCTTGACCTTCCAGATAACCGTGCCGACGAACCTCACCGTCGTCGAGCGGCCCACGCCGGCGCCTGCGAGCCTGACGCGGCGCACGGCGGAGCGATCGCGCACCGTGATCACTGCCTGACCGGGGGTGAGTGCCTTCACGGGCTTGCCCGCAGGCGTCGTGAGACTGACAACCTTCGCCGTCACCGTCAGATTGAGACGAACGGGCGGCTTCGCGGCGGGCGGTGGCGCGACTTCCTCGCCGACGGTGAACGATCCGCTCATCTGTGACGGATGCGGGTCGCAGATGAACGAGTACTTGCCATTGACGAGGGTCAGCGCGAACGCCTCCGTCCCGAGCGTCTCGATCTCGGTCGTGACGTCGACACCCGGTCCAGTGAGGTGGAAGTTGTGCTCATCCGACTTGTCGTCGACCGTCAGCGTGAACGCCCCCGCGTCGAGGCGCGTGATCGGGGCGCCCGCCGCATCCTTGAGCGAGATCGCGAACCCCGGGCCTACCGAACCGTTCAGCTGCGTTCCTGCGGCGCCGACGGTACCGACGAGCACGAGGGCGACGACGGCGAGCGCGGCGGCAAGGCGGAAGCGTGTCATCGACACTCCTACGTGAGAAGAACGCAAGTGGATTTCACGCTCGCAACTCGGCGTTGAACTGCTCGGCGAGTGCGGCGACGACACGATCGCGCACGACCGCGGCGTCATCGTCGGACAACGTTCGATCGGGCACCTGGAACGAGAGGTGGATCGCAACGGACTTGCGGTTCTCCCCGACCTGATCACCGTGGTAGACGTCGAAGACGCTGGCCTCACGCAGCTCGGGCGCACCAGCTTCGAGAATCAGATCGATGAGCGCGGCGGCCTCGACCTCCTCGGCCACGACGACCGCGATGTCCTGGCGCAGTGGTGGAAAGGTGATCACATCGTCGTAGAGGATCCGCTCGGGAATGGAGGCGGTCAGCTCGACCAGGTCGAGCTCGAACACGCCCCACGATCCGTCGAGCAGCGCAGGATGAAGCTCGCCGAGCCATCCCGCCGGCATCGCAGCGGCCTTCCCCGGATGAAGGAAGGGGTACGTGGCGCGTGCAGGCCGAGGATCGAGATGCAGAACGTCGTAGATCGCTTCCACCGCACCTCGCGCGACCGAGAAACCGCCAGTGACGATGCCGCCGACGCGCCACCGCTCCTCCGGCAGCGCCTCGCCGGTCGGGAGGTAGACGCGGGCAAGCTCGAAGAGCGCAATCCCGTCGTTCCCCGCGTCGACGTTCTCCCGAGCTGCGGCAATGAG
>JAYTJO010000276.1:0-6340 GCA_043730975.1 Thermoleophilia bacterium
CCGCAGACAAGGAGGATCCATGTCCTACAAAGCCCTCGACGCCGAGGAGATCAAGCTCACCTGGGGCACGTTCCGCATGGTGCGCCACGAGCTCGGCGGAACGGCGTTCGGCCTCAATCAGATCGACTTCCCGGCCTTCAAGGTCGGCCCTGAGCATGACGAGCTGCAGTCAGGCCAGGAAGAGATCTACTACTGCATCGCGGGTGCGGGCACGCTTACGATCGACGGTGACACAGTGGAGATGCGCCCCGGCCGCTACATCCTCGTGTCGCCCGACGCCAAACGGCACCCCGAGGCAGGCGAGGAGGGGATGTCGTTCATCTGCGTCGGTGGGGTGCCCGGCGGCGTGTACGAGCCCTGGGTTCCACCCGAGGACTAGAGCGGCACCTCACGATGCTACGCCGGCTCAGCTCGTGAGGCACGTCGTCGCCGTGACCTGTCCCGGGAGAGGCTGCGCCGTCTCCCCTACGGTTACCGCTGGAACGTTTGATTCGCGGCGCTACGCGGCAGCTGCACGAATGGTGGCCTCGGCCACGAGGGCCTCGACGACCTGGCGTACCTGCCCGAGCAACTCCGCGTCCGGTGCCGCGAGGCGATCGGACGCCTTACCGAGGGAGAACCCGGCGTCCACGACACGCGCGCCCATGATCCCGAGCACCTTCCGGGTTTCCTCGTGCGCCCACACACGCCGCCGAACGCGCCCGGGCTCGCCCCGATCACCGCGACGGGCTTGCCGCGAAACGCGCTCGTGGCGCCGGGACGCGAGCCCCAGTCGAGCGCGTTCTTGAGCGTGCCGGGAATCGAGCCGTTGTACTCCGGCGTCGCGATCAGAACGGCGTCTGCAGCGACGACGGCTGAGCGAAGACCTGCGACCGCAACCGATGGCGTCTCCTCGGTGTCCTGATCGAACGGAGGAATGTCACGGAGGCCCTCCCAGACGGCGAACTCGACGCCGTCCGGAAGGGTCTCTCCAGCAAGCCGGAGCAACTGCTCGTTCACCGAGCCCGTGCGCAGGCTGCCCGCGATGCCCAGGATCCGCATCTCTATGCCTCCTCGTCCAGCACGAGCTCGAGCTCGGCGTGGAGCTTCACGTCGTTTCCGACCGCGAAGCCGCCCGTCGGGAGCGGCGCGTTCCAGTCGAGGCCGTAGGCCGTGCGGTCGATGATCGTCTCGAGCTCGAGCCCCAGGCGGGAGCTGCCGTCGAATGACGTCACCGGGCCGTTCACCGTGCCCTTGATCGTCACGGGCAGCGTGACGCCCTTCAGCGTCAACTTGCCGTCCACGACGAGCTCGTCGTCCGTGACGGCGATCGAGGCAGAGCTGAAGGAGAGCTGCGGGTGCCGCTCGGCGTCGAAGAAATCCGGCGCGAGCAGGTGCCCGGTGAGGTTCGGCTCGGAGACTCGCACCGAGGTGACCTCAACGGTTCCTCGGATGCCCGCCTCGTCGACCGTGACGTCGAACGTGTCGAAGTTGCCGCGGAAGTTCGCGACGAGCATGTGCTTGACGGAGAACTCGACGGTCGAATGAACCGGATCGATCTGCCACGTGCCCGTCGGGAGTGCCGTGCGGGCTTCTGAGAGTGTGCTCACAGGAATGATCCTTTCTCGCTACTATTTGATGACTCAACTACCTTAGCGGAGAATTCATTGTCTCGTCAAGTATTGACCGATCAAGTATCAGCACAGACCGTGTTCGGCCGGCTTCTGCACGCGCACGGCACGCTGATGCGGGCTGTTGAGGCACGGTTGCGCGCCGAGCACGGTCTCAGCGCGAACGATTTCGAGACGCTGCTCCACCTCTCTCGTGCCGAGCACGGGGCGATGCGACGCATCGACCTTGCCGAGCGGCTGCGATTGACACCCTCGGGCGTTACACGCCTGCTCGACGGTCTGGAGGAGGTCGGCCTGACAGGACGCCGTGACTGCCCGGCGGACGCCCGGGTCACCTACTCGGTGATCACGGACAGGGGACGCGAAATGCTACGGCTCGCCTCCTGCACGCATGCGGCGGTGTGCGAGGAGCTGATCGGAGCACACCTCTCCCCCACCGAGCTCGAAGAGCTGTCCGACCTGCTGGGACGGCTACCCGGCGGCGATGACTTCGACGCTGAGTGCTGCTCGGCCGGGACCCCGCAAACCCAGACCCCGCAAACCCAGGAGACAGGCTAAAGCCTGTCACCGCCGAGCCATTTCTCGAGCTCACGCGACTCGGCAGCAGAGAGATCCCTGAGCGGAGCGCGAACGTCGGAGCACATGGGCACGCCCTGGGCGGCAAGAATGCGCTTCATCGCTGCCTGGCGCGGGAATCGCTCCACGGCTGCTCTGAGTGTTGCGAGTGCGTCCGCGCCGGCCGCCGTCGGCTCGCGGACGACGGCCGCAACACGCTCGGGGAATGCCGACGCAAGCGCAGACACGGCACCGATCGCGCCACCGCTGATCCCGCGGTAGATGAGCGCCTCGGGACCGACGAAGACATCCAGGCCCTCGAGGGCAAGATACGGCTCGAACGCCTCCCAGGGAGCGTCGCTGACCTTCATGCCAACGAAGTTCGGTGCCGCATCTCGAAGCCGGCGGAGGACATCGAGCGTGACGGCGTATCCGCTCGTTTTCGCGAACTCGTAGACGTAGAACGGCAACGGTGCGCACGCGTTTGCAGCCGCGACGAAGTGAGCGAGCTGGGCAGGTTCGTCGAGCACGAAGTACGGCGGCCCGATCACCGCGACGGCCCTCGCACCCGCCTCCGCAGCGTCCGCGGCGAGCACGATCGTATCCGCGGTCGTCTGCGCTCCACAGTGGGCTGCGACATCCAGCCGACCGCTCGCGGCCTCGATGAACAGGCGAAGCCCGCGCTTCCGCTCCTCGACCGAGAAGAGCACGGCCTCCCCGTTTGTCCCGAAGGCGAGGACTCCGTCGAGACCAGCTGCGACATACCGCTCGAGGAGCGGGCCGAACGCCTCGTGGTCGAAGTCGCCTCCGCCGGGTAGGAGTGGCGTGACCGAGGCTGCGAGCGTGCCGTGGAGGAGGGCGTCGTTCGCCATGCCGTGACTCTAGACTGCCTTGACATGGACGCGCTCCGCATCGAACGGGACGACGAGATCCTCCGGATCACGCTGGCCCGGCCCGACTCGCGGAACGCGTTCGACGCAACGCTGATCGAGGAGTTGGCAGAGGCATTCGTCGACGTCGGCAAGGCGCGCGCGGTCGTGCTCGCAGGTGAGGGTAGGAGCTTCTGCTCAGGAGCCGACATCGAGTGGATGCGCAGCTCGGCACAACTGACGCACGACGAGAACGTCGCCGACGCGAACGCGCTACGCCGCATGCTCGACGCGATCGACACCTGCCCCGCACCCGTGATCGCCCTCGTCCAGGGCCACGCGCTCGGTGGAGGTGCAGGGCTCGTCGCCACTGCCGACATTGCGATCGCCCACGAGCACGCCGTGTTCGCCTTCTCCGAGGTCAAGCTCGGGATCATCCCCGCCGTGATCTCTCCCTACGCGCGGCGGAAGATCGGCGAAAGCCCTGCGCGTCGCTACTTCGTCACCGGCGAGCGCTTCGACGCTGCGACGGCGTTGCGGATCGGCCTCGTGCACGAGGTCGCGGCCGACCTCGACGCTGCCCTCGACGCGATCCTCGGAGAGCTACGCACGGCTGCCCCTCGCGCGGCAAGGCACGCCAAGCGCCTCGTGCTCGACCGACCGGACGGGGCGGAGACCGCGCGCCGGATCGCCGAGCGACGAACGAGCGAGGAGGGGCAGGAGGGTCTGCGCGCGTTCTGCGACGGCCGAGTGCCGGGTAGCCCGGGTTTCGCGTCATGGTCTCCCGCGGCGCCCGAGCCGGACGTCGCGGACTAGTGCGCCGTCCCGGGAATGCGCCAGCGCTTGGCTGCACGAAGGATGACCTCGACACGCCTGCGCTGTGCGTCGACCTCGACGTGATGGACGACAACATCCGCCGCATGGTGGAGGCGTGCAGGGCGGCTGGAGTCGCATGGCGACCCCACGTCAAGGGCCACCGTTGTGGTGCGATCGGCGCATGGGAGGTCGAGGCCGGCGCCATCGGGCTGACGTGTGCCAAGTTGGGCGAGGCGGAGGTCATGGCTCGCGCGGGCGTACGCGACCTGCTCATCGCAAACGCCGTCGTCGGCCCTCTCAAGCTTGCGCGCCTGGTCGAGCTCAGCCGCCACACCGACCCGATCGTCGCCGTCGACCACACCGACCAGCTGCGACCGCTTGCTGCCGTCTTCGCCGCTGCCGGGCGCGCGGTACGAGTGGTTATCGAAGTGGACATCGGCCTCGCCCGCGCTGGCGTCGAACCGGGCGAGGCGGCGCTTGATCTGGCGGCCGAGGCGACGTCGCTCGAGGGCATCGATCTCGTGGGCGTCATGGGTTGGGAGGGACATCTCCTCACGATCGATGACCGAACCGAGAAGGAGGCGCGTATCCATCAGGCTCTCACCTATCTGATCGACACCACGGCGCGTCTCGAGAGAGCAGGAATCCCCTGCCCGATCGTCTCATGCTCGGGCACGGGCTCGTTTCAGATATCGCTCACGCATCCTGACGTGACGGAGGTTCAGGCCGGCGGCGCGATCATGATGGACGTCTTCTACCGCGACCAGTGTGGCGTCGTTGGACTCGGCGACGCGCTGACGTTGCTGACGACGGTTGTGGGGCGTCCAACGTCAGGGCGGGCAATCGTCGATGCCGGGCGCAAGGCTCTGAACGTCGAGATCGCGATGCCCCGCGTGCGTGCGCGACCTGGAGTGGAGTTCGAGCGCATGTCAGCGGAGCACGGTCAGCTGACGATCGATCCGGAAGCTGCGCCACTCGTCATCGGCGACCGCCTCGAGGTGGTGCCGGGTTATGCGGATCTGACGGTCGTCCTCCACGATCGCTTCTACGGCTTTCGCGACGGACGGCTCGCCGAGGTGTTGGATATAGCGGGAAGCGACGCCTCGCGATGACGGCGTTCCTCGCGCTCCTGTCCTCGGTCTTCATCGGTGGTGCCGATTTCGTCGGCGGGCTGGCCTCGCGCACCGCGAACGGCGTTCGGGTCGCGACGTTCGTCGCGATCATGGGGCTCCCGCTCGCCGTCGTCGTCTCGCTGAGCTACGACGCCGAGGGCGTCAGTCGCAACGACGTGATCTGGTCGGTGCTCGCCGGCATCGTCGTGGCCGCCGGGATCGGTTGCTTCTACGTCGGCATGGGCCGCGGACTGATCAGCGTCGTCGCTCCCGTAGCCGCCGTCACCGGCGCAGTGATTCCAGTCGTCTACGGCCTCGCTCGCGCCGAGCGGCCCGGCGCGATCGCGCTCGTGGGACTCGTGATCGCCTTCGTGGCGGTCGCCGTCGTATCGCTCGCACAATCCGAGCAGCATCCCGAGACGCTCGTCGGTGTCGATCGGGGCGTGATAGGGCTCTCGCTCGCCGCGGGCGTTTTCTTCGGACTCTTCTACATCACGCTCTCACGCGTGTCCGACGACGCGGGGCTGTGGCCCGTCACGATCACCCGCGCTGCCGCCTCGATCGTTCTCGTCATTCTGTCGCTCATCCTCACCCGTGGGCTCCTCGGAGGGGTCGTTCGACTCTGGCCAACCGTCCTCCTGATCGCGGTTCTCGAGGTTTCCGCAATGGTGCCGCTGCTCCTCGCCCTGCAGCGTGGGCCTGTCGCGATCGCCTCCGTCCTCGCCTCGCTCTACCCCGTCACGACCGTCCTGCTCGCCGCGTTCGTGCTCCGCGAGCGACTTTCGCGCCTGCAGTACGTCGGGGTCGCCTGCGCGCTCATCTCCGTCGCGCTCGTCTCGGCGGGGTAACGAGCGGGCTAGTGGTTTGACCGGCAACGTTTGCCGGGTTCGGTAGAGGGTCCAAGGTTCCGCCGTTGAAGTTGTTCTCCCGACCGGCTATCGGGCGGGAGGCGACAATGGCGGCGAGGGTGGAGCTTCGCGAGATCAGTAACGAGGAGGGCAACCGGCTGCTCGGGATCGTGCGTCGCAGCAGCGGCTCGGTCGTGACCTGGCGGCGGGCGCAGATCGTGTTGTTGGCGGCGCAGCGGATGCCTGCGGCGAGGATCTCGGGGGTCGTGTTCTCGGATCCAGACACGGTGCGCGGTGTGATCCATAACTTCAACCGGGATGGGTTCGACTCGCTCTATCCCCGTTATCGGGGCGGCCGGCCGCGCACCTTCACTCTGCCCGAGCGGCAGCAGATCAAACGGATCGCGTTGAGCGTGCCGACCGATCTGGGGCAGCCGTTTGCGACCTGGAGTCTGGCCAAGCTGGCCGACTACCTTGTCGCCGAGGGGGTGGTCGACGACATCTCCCACGAAGGGCTCCGCCAGCTGCTG
>JAYTJO010000277.1:0-3341 GCA_043730975.1 Thermoleophilia bacterium
CTCCCGGAGCGACCACTACTCGAGCGAGAAGATGACGGGGTACTCGGCACTGTTGTTCCCCGTGTTGGTCTCGCCCTGCACCGGCTTGACGCTCACCTGCACCGATGTCTTCTCACCGAAGGGCGGGTCGGGGAAGTCCCTGAACGCGACCGTCTTCGTCTCTCCGATGTCGAGCAGGTCGATCGTCTGCTTCTTCACGATCGGAGTCGTACCCTTGGGAATCGTTAGCGTCACCTCGATGCCGACCTCCTGATTCTCACCGGTGTTCTTCACGAACACCTCGAACGCGAGATCCGTCGAGGCCTTGATCGTCGTCTCCGTGTCGGGTGCGAGTTGCGTGTCACCGGGCTGGACGAGCACCTTCTCGAGGCCCGTGCCGTGCACGCCCGACGGGCTGCCACCGGTCGACGCCCCGTGCACCCGCAGCCAGATCGCGGTCATCGAGCGCGTCGAGTAGAGCTCGACGGTTTCAACGAACACCGAGGGTGGCGCCTTGATGTCGCCGAGACCTTCGTCCTGCAGCGTCGCCTGAGCTGGAACCTGGAACAGCACGCGCCAGACAACGTCACTCGCATCGAGTTGGCGTGCCTGGGCGGCGAGCTTCTCGCCGGCCACCGTTGCATTGTCCGAATCGTCGTCCTTCGTCGCCACGAACGTGTCGAGCAAACCCTGCATGCCGCTGACGCGCAGCTGGAGCGCCTCTGCTGCGTGCTCCGTCGCCGGCCGCAGCGGGCCAGGGACGTCGAGCGCCTGGGCGCTCTCGAGGCCCTGCTGCTGCCTGTCGATCAGGCCACCGAGCTTCGTCTCGAGTTCCGCCTGCTTGAGCCCCGGTGTCGTCAGGAGCTCCGC
This sequence comes from Thermoleophilia bacterium, assembly GCA_043730975.1. Classification (GTDB taxonomy): domain Bacteria; phylum Actinomycetota; class Thermoleophilia; order Gaiellales; family Gaiellaceae; genus Gaiella. Next base: position 850 of record JAYTJO010000277.1, read on the forward strand.
GACATCACTCCCGATCTTGGCGGAGCTCGCGCCGATCGTTCCGAGCTCGGTCATGGCATCTCCGTAGTTCGACCGCTCCTTATCGCTCGAGCAACCTTGCCCCCAGACGATCAGGAGGACGATGATCAGGATCGCGAACGCGACGAACCCGACAAGCCGCAGAATCGGAGTGAGTCCGTGCGGTGCATGGAGGGACGGCCGTCGCGGGCCTCCCCCGCCACCACCGCTGGACGGCTCCGCGGACGCGTCGTCACGCGCGCCGCCGGAAGCGGAGCTGGACCCACGGGTTGCGTCGTCTTCGAAGAAATCGAAGTCGAGAATGTCATCGTCGTGCGAACTCACTGAGATGCTCCCTGCTGGTGACGAGCAGGAGTCTACGCCATGCTCCGGCTTGGGAGGGAGGTCTTCTGCCGCGGCGAAGAGTCGGTGGACGTGTCGAGCACAGCGTACGCCCTTCCAACAACCGACCTCGTCCTCGACCGCTACCGGCCTCTGCGGCCGATCGGTCGCGGCGGCTCAGGTTCCGTCTGGCTCGCGCGAGACGAGCGAACCGGCCTCGACGTCGCGCTCAAGATCGTTCCCCGCGAGGGCAAGCGCGCGTCGCGTGCGGCGCGGGAGATGGAGGCTGCATCGCGCCTTCGCCACGAGCGCTGCGTCCGCGCCTATGACTTCGGCGGCGACAGCGGCCATGTCTACATCGCCTACGAGTACGTCCAGGGACAGACGATGCGCGAGGCGCTCCGAGGTGGCAAGCTCAGCGACCACGACGCAATCGAGGCCGCCGCCCAGATCCTCGACGCTCTCGCACACGCTCATCGACTGGGGATCGTCCACCGGGATGTCAAGCCCTCGAACGTGCTCGTGGAAGAAAAGCCTGACCTATCGATCAGGCTTCTCGACTTCGGCCTCGCCCAGTTCGACGAGGCAGACACCCTGACGGCCGTGGGAGACGTCCCCGGCACGCTCGCGTACATCGCTCCGGAGCGCCTCTCGGGAGGCGACGCGACCACCGCAAGCGACGTCTGGGCCGTCGGTGTGCTGCTCTGGGAATCCCTGGTCGGGGAGCATCCGTTCTGGGGGGTGCCTCTGCCTCAGGTCGCGGCGGCAATCGAGTCGGGCGCTCCGCCACTCGCGGAGAACCGCGCCGATCTGCCACCCGCAATCGTCGATGCCGTTTCATCCGCCCTCACAATCGACCCGGCGCGGCGACCACCCGCCGAGCGGCTCGCCCAGGACCTCCGAGCCGCCGTCACCGCGCCACGCCGAGACCGGACGAGCCCGGCCCGCAAGCGCAAGACCGCGGTTGCACCCAAGGTCGCCGCTGCCCCGCTCCCTCTCGAGCAGAGGCTCGTGCCCGCAGGCCTCGCTGCCGGCACGGTCGCGATCGGGGCCACGCTGCTCCCGTTCTGGACACCTTCGCTCACGATCCTCATCGCCCTTGTAGCGGCGCTCACGACGCTTCGGTCTCCCCGCCTCGGGCTCGCGATCGCCCTGTTCGTTCCCGTCTTCCCTCTCGGCAACGTGGCCCAGGCGGCAGCGATCGTGTATGCCGTCCTCGCGATTGGTTGGCTCGTGCTCTGCTGGCGCGACGCGCGTGCAGGGCTTCTCTTCATGGCCGGCCCTGTGCTCGCAGCGATCGGCGCTATCGCCCTCCTTCCCCTCGCCGTCCAACCGGCCCGTGGGCGTGCGCGTCGAGCGCTGCACGCGTTCGTAGGTGTTTTCGCTGCCGTCGCTGTCGTGGCCCTCCGAGGAGATCCCCTTCCGCTTACAGGCGTGGCCGTACCGAATCTCGGGGTCGACGGGTCGACGAGCGTCGCGGCCGTCGTCAGTCCCGTCGTCTCCCACCTGCACGCCAACCCCTGGTTCGCCGCACTCGCTGTCGTGCTCGCTGTGTCAGCGGCTCTGCTGCCTGACGCTCGCAAGAGAGGGTTCCGGGGAATCGCCCTCCTTGGCACCTGTCAGATCGGCCTGATCCTTCTCCTCGCACCGGCGCTTTCGGCTCTGTCACTCGTGCTCGGGACGGTCGTCCTCTGCGGGATCCTCGCAGCGCTTGCGTTCCAGGCCGGCCGCTACCCTTAGCCGAAGGCGGCGACTCCGGCCATGAGCGTTCTACGAACCATCGAAAGCAAGATCGAGGGCCTCTTCGAGGGCATCTTCGGCCGCGCTTTCAGAACTCACGTCCAGCCTGTCGAGCTCGCCCGCAAGCTCGCCAAGGAGATGGACGAGCATCGCTCGGTCTCGGTCTCGCGCGTCTACGTTCCGAACGAGTACACGATCTACCTCTCGAGTGCCGATCGTCAGCAGTTCACCTCGTACGAAGGATCGCTCGTCGGGGAGTTGCAGGAGTATCTGACCGAGCACGCACGACGTGAGGCCTATGCCCTTCTGACACCACCTCGCGTGAAGTTCGCGACCGACGATGACCTTGCCGTCGGCGAGTTCGGCATTGCGACGCGTGTGGCGCAACCGGAAGATGGGTTGCCGTCCCTCCC
>JAYTJO010000278.1:0-7465 GCA_043730975.1 Thermoleophilia bacterium
GCGCCTCCGTCGCCGCCTCCCGCGCCAACACAGCCACCCCAACCCGCTCCATCAACGTTGCCTCCATAGAGAACAAAACTACAGAACCGATCGGACGGAGGCGGCTAGGTCGTGCCACTCCAACCGAGGGACGCGGCGATAGCGGCCCGAACCGGCAGATGCACACGAATTGCAGGCAGCCGAAACGGAGGAGGCCCTGTTGATCACGACAGGATTCCTTACAGAGACGCGATCACTCAATCAGCAATTGCCCGGAAATGCGATCAGCCGACGCGACGAAGACCATGCCTCGAACATCACCGGATCCGTACAGAGACGAGAGCACAACAACCGGTGAACCTTCACGACGCCCGACGGGCAGTGCTGCCGAGGCTGACGGGTGGAACGAAGAAGACCTGACCCGATCCCAACACCAACCGAACAGCTTCGGTCATGCGCCCGGAAGGATTCGAACCTTCGACCTCGCGCTCCGGAGGCGCGCGCTCTATCCCCTGAGCTACGGGCGCTCGAGGAGCCAGTGTACTGACCATCGCGTAGCATCGACCCGTGGGTCTGCTGCTCTATGACAACCCGATTTCCTCGAACGCGCTCAAGGTGCGCTTCATGCTCGCCGAGCTCGGCCTCTCCTACGATCGAAAGACGGTTCCGTTCGACCTCCCACGACCGGAGTGGTACACGGCACTCAATCCGGTCGGCGGGATCCCCACGCTCGACGATGACGGAGTCGTCGTTGCGGAGTCCCACGCGATCCTGCGCTACCTCGCCGACCGCGAGGCACGGGACGATCTCTACCCGTCTGGCTATCGCGCCCGTTCCGACGTGGATGTCTTCCTCGACCGTTGGGCGATCACGTTCCGGCCGGCGTTCTTCCGGCACGAATCGCCCGCTCTCGGGTTCGTTCCCGGGAAGGGGATGCTCGGTGGCGAACCACGCCTGGACGAGCTCCCCGGTGTGATCGAGAAGATCGCACCGAGCCTCGAGCTGCTCGACAGGTTGATCGATCCGTCAGGCTTCGCTCTCGGTCGATGTACGATCGCGGATGTGGCTGCTGCGCCGATTCTCTTCCGGACGACGAAGACCGGCCTCGACCTCTCGCCCTATGCGAACCTCACCCGCTGGCGAGACACGCTCCTCGCCCGCCCGGCGTTCGCCGCCGCCGAGCCGGTCACCTGAGCGCCTGACGCTCCCGGCCACGACCCGGAATCCCCCATTTGCAGGCATGACGGCTATAATCACGAACATGGAGTTCGCGATCGAAGACCCCCTCAGACCCGATGCCGAGCCTGCCCCGGATCACACGCAGGACCCGCGCCCGCGGCACAGCGGAGGTTTCTGCACGCGCTACGCCGGTTCGTCAGCTCGACGCTAGCGGCCTCACCTGGGTCAACGTCGTCGGCCCCGACCTCGAGATCGCCAACGTCCTCTCGGAGCGCTTCGGCTGGCATCCGCTCGATGTCGAGGACATCGTCTCCAAGCGCCAGCGCCCGAAGGTCGACGACTACGAGGACGACGGCTACCTCTTCATCGTTCTCCACTTCCCCGTCTACGACAAGACGATCCAGCGCCTGAACGCTGCCGAGCTCGACGTGTTCATCGGGCCGGACTACCTCGTCACGATTCCGAACCGCGAGCTCCTGCCCGTGACGCGCCTCTTTGCGCGCTGCGAGAACGACGAGGAGCTCCGTGAAGGCCTCTTCGCGAAGGGCACGGGTCGGCTGCTCTACGAGGTGCTCGACGATCTCTTCGACTACTGCTTCCCGATCCTCGACAAGATCGGCCACAAGCTCGACTCGATCGAGGACGACATGTTCGAGGGCTACGCCGAGGACGTCGTCCGCGACATCTCGAACGTCAAACAGGAGATCATCTCGTATCGCAAGGTGATCAAGCCGGGCCGTTCGACCCTGCGCGCGCTCGAACGGCGGGTGGACAAGTTCCTCCCCGAGGAGCTCGATCTCTACTTCGACGACATCGTCGACTCGGCCGAGCGGATCTGGGATCAGCTCGACAACTACAAGGAGGTCGTCGACGGTCTCGAGTCGACGAACGAATCCGTCATCTCGCACCGCCAGAACGACGTCCTCCGCGTGCTCACGATTTTCAGCGTCATCGTCCTGCCACTAACGCTGATCTCGGGAATCTTCGGGATGAACGTCGCCTTCCCCGGCGAGAGCTCGACGATCGCGTTCTGGGTCGTGATCGGGTTGATGGTCACGACCATCGTCGGGATGTTCGGCTTCTTCCGCATGAAGCGCTGGCTGTAGAGCCCGCTGATCGGGCAACGCTGATCCCCCACCTCAGGGGAGGATCATCCCACGCTTTGGGTAGGGCGCAAACGTGCCGATAGGTGTTTCGTTCGGTATGTATCCCGCTCCAAGGAGGACGGTCGTGACGGCAGCACAGTTCGAGGAACTCGAGACTCCCGTTGTCGAAGCGGTACTCCGTTGGCGCTTCGAAGCGCTCGTTGAGGCCGGCTACGACGCCGGGAGCGCGCTCATCCTCGCAAGCCACGTCGAGGTCGATCTCCATGCGGCCGCCGACCTTCTCGCGCGCGGCTGTCCGCCCGAGACGGCCATGCGGATTTGCCTTTAGAGGCCAATTCACTCGATCGAGCTATGGATCTCCCCTCCGCTGGGTGATGGCTCCCTCCCCACGACGCGGGAAGACTCCGACAGCACCCAAACTGCGGAAGGGGAGAGCACATAATGACTGCGGCACAATTCGAGATCCTGGATGTCGCGGAGGCCGAAGAGCTTCTGCGAGCACGGTTCGAAAGCCTCGCCTGGCATGGTTGCCCACCCGGCAACGCGCTCGTCATCGCAACGCACCTCGACATCGAGTTGCTCGACGCGATCAGCCTGCTCCAGCGCGGCTGTCCAGCCCATCTCATCATTCCCATCCTCGGCTGAGAGATCATGACTGCGGCACAGCTGCCCCTCAGACCTCGTTCTTGGGATTCTCGCGTAGGGGCGGGATCTGTCCCGCTCCTACGCGACGACGAGCCCTTCCACGCCCTCCTCCGCCTCCGGCAGCTGCGGATCGATCCGCTCGAGGGCATCGACGAGGAGCTCTGCGACGGCGGTTGCCTTGACCCAGTTGCGGTCGGCTGGCACCACGAACCACGGTGCGTGCTCGCTGGACGTCTCGGCGATCACGTCCTCGTACGCTGCGATGTAGTCGTCGAACCGGGCCCGGACGTCGAGGTCTCGCTTGCGGAACTTCCATCGCTTCTCCGGGTCGTCGATCCGCTCCTGCAACCTGAGCCGCTGCTCTTCCTTCGAGACGTTCAGGAACACCTTTACGAGCGTCGTTCCCTCGTCGACGAGCATTCGCTCCCATTCGACAATGTGGTTCGGCCGTCGCGTCCACACCTTCTCGGGGGCGAGCTCGAGCATTCGTACGGCGACGACGTCCTCGTAGTGTGAGCGGTTGAAGATGCCGATCTCCCCGCGCGCGGGGAGCACCGCATGCACTCTCCACAGGTAGTCGTGAGCGAGCTCCGTTGACGTCGGCGCCTTGAACGAGGCGACCCTGCAACCCTGGGGGTTCAGGCCCTCGAAGACGGTTCTGATGACGCCGTCCTTGCCGGAGGCGTCGAGACCCTGGAGCACGAGCAGAACGCTGTGGCGAGCCTCCGCGTAGAGCCGCTGCTGCAGGACTTCGAGTCTTGTTCGTAGCCTGTCGAGGTGAGCCTGTGCTTCGTCCTTGTCGCCGAGGCCGAGATCGTCGCGCGCGTCGCGCCGCGCGATCTTGGGTTTCGCTCCCGGAGCAATACGAATCTTCGACAGCATCGCCCAAGTCTACGTCAGCGGTTGTCGTAGACTCGAGGTAATGGCAGATCGCGGCACGTTCCAGCTCGGCAGGGTGATCGACCCGGCGACGGGTAAGCCCGGGGCCGACGACCTCGTGATCGGGTCGAGCGATCTCACCACGCACGGCGTCGTCGTCGGGATGACCGGATCGGGCAAGACAGGCCTCGCCGTCGTCCTGCTCGAGGAAGCGCTGCTCGCGGGTATTCCGGCACTGATCATCGATCCCAAGGGCGACATGGCGAACCTTGCCCTGACGTTCCCGGATCAGGCTCCGGCGAGCTTCCTGCCTTGGGTGAATGCCTCGGAGGCGCAGGCAGAGGGAATCACCGTCGAGCAGCTTGCCGAGGAGACTGCGACCAACTGGCGCGAGGGGCTCGCGGCACAGGGAATCGGCCCGGAGCGCATCCAGCAGCTCAGGGACGCGGCCGACGTGACGGTCTATACCCCAGGCTCATCCGCGGGAGTACCCTTGAACATGATCGGCTCGCTCCGCGCGCCGCAGCTCTCGTGGGACACGGAGGCCGAGACGTTGCGCGACGAGATCGAGGGCACGGTGACGAGCCTGCTCGGACTCGTTGGCGTCACCGCCGACCCGCTCTCGAGCAGGGAGCATGTGCTCCTCTCGAACCTGATCGAGAACGCATGGCGCGCCGGTCGCGATCTCGACCTCGGCGCGCTGATCGGCGAGATCCAGTCTCCCCCGCTCCGCAAGCTCGGCGTCTTCGAGATCGACGCGTTCTTCCCCCCGGACGATCGCACTGCGCTCGCGCTCAAGCTCAATGCGCTGATCGCCGCGCCGGCGTTTGCCGCCTGGGGAGAGGGCGCACCACTCGATCCGCAGTCGCTGTTGTTCACGCCGGAGGGCAAGCCGCGTGCGGCAATCATCTACCTCGCTCACCTCTCGGATGAAGAGCGGATGTTCGTGACGACACTCGTCTTCTCGAAGCTCGTCACGTGGATGCGCGGTCAGTCGGGCACCTCCGACCTGCGTGCGCTCGCGTACATGGACGAGGTCGCCGGCTACGTACCGCCCACGGCAACACCTCCGGCGAAGAAGCCGATCCTGACGATCTTCAAGCAAGGGCGCGCGTTCGGTCTCGGGCTCATCCTCTCGACCCAGAACCCGGTCGACCTGGACTACAAGGCGATGGCGAACGCCGGCACGTGGCTCGTCGGACGGTTGCAGACCGAGAACGACAAGGCCCGCGTCCTCGAGGGTCTCCGGTCGGCCGCCGGCGGCGCCGACATCGATGCGCTCGATACGTCCATTGGCGCCCTGCAGAAGCGCCAGTTCATGCTCGTCTCGGCGAAGGGCGGTGCGCCGCGGGTCTTCGGGACGCGCTGGGCGATGTCGTTCCTCCGCGGGCCTCTGACGAAGGAGGAGGTGGAGCGGTTGATGAGCGTCGCGCCACGGCCGGTTGCTGCCCCGACGGTCGCACAGGCCGCAGCAGTTGCTCCGCTCGCAGCAGATGAAACCTCGGTCGCACCCGTCGCCGGGTCTGGCGTGACCGTCTCGTACCTCGATCCCGCGGCACCGTGGGCCGCGCAGGTCGGAGCCACCGCGGGTGTGGCGAGCCTGCGCGCGTTCGTGGCAACGCGTGTTGCGCTCCGCTACGACGACACCGCAGCCGGGATCGACGAGGCGCAGGAGTTCGAGGCACTCTACGGCCCGCTCGACGCGGGGTTCGATCTCGACACCGAGACGGTGGTCGACTTCGACGACCGCGACTTTCGGCCGGACGCACCCGCGGGCGCAGCGTACGTGTTGCCGACGGCTCCGGTCGGCGAGTCGAAGTTCTTCAGCCAGGCGGCGAGAGACGTGCAGGCGCGTCTCGTCGCGAACCGCTCGCTCGAGATCTACCGAAACCGCGCGCTCAAGCTCACGTCTCGCCCGGGCGAGGCCGAGGAGGCGTTCCTCGCACGATGCGATGAGGCGGGGCAAGCGAAGGCCGACGAGGAGACGGTCAAGCTGACGAAGCGGCTCGAGGCCAGGAAGGATCGCCTCGAGAACGCGCTCGCACTCGCGCGACGGCGCGTCGAGGAGCTCGACACGCAGACGAAGTCGCGCCAGGCGAACGAGATGATCACCGGCGCCGGAGCCGTACTCGGCGCGCTCTTCGGAGGCAAGCGCAGCGCCCGGTCGATTACGAACGCCGTCGGCTCGGTCGCATCGAAGCACGGCCAGTCGGCGACCGCTTCAGCGCGACGCGACACCGCAGAGGCAAAGGCGCTGCAGACGACGGACGACCTCGCCGAGCTCGAACAGGAGATCATCGACGAGGTGACCACGATTGACGAGAAGTGGCGAGTGGTTGCCGGGGAAATCGAGCCGGTTGCGATCCGGCTCGAGGCGACGGACGTCCGCGTCACAGACGTCCGACTCGTCTGGGTTCCCGTCGATTGACCCGTTGCCCACGCGGTCGGTGACCGGCTTCGGCCGGTCACCCGGGTTCCGCGTCACTCTGCTCGCCGTCGTCACTCTGCTCGCCGTCGTCACGCTCCTTGCTGTCGGCTGCTCTACCTCCCAGCCGACCTCAACGCCGGCGAGCACTACCGCTAGCGTCGGAGAATCCGCCACCGTCGCGCGCGTCAGCGATGGCGACACACTGCGCACGACCTCGGGTCGCAAGATCCGCCTCGTCCAGATCGACGCACCGGAACTCCAAAACGACTGCTACGGGAAGGCGGCGCTCGCGGCGCTGCGGAAGCTGACGCCGCCGGGCACGCGGATCGCGCTCGAGCGCGACCCGGCGCTCGATGCGACCGACAGATACGGCCGCCAGCTCCGCTATGTCTTCGTAGGTGGGACGAACGTCAACGTCGCACTCGTGCGCCAGGGAGCGGCCTCGCCGTACTTCTTCCGTGGTGGGCGAGGTCGCTACGCACCTGACCTTCTCGACGCAGCCGACGAGGCGCGGGGCGCGGGACGCGGTTACTGGGGCGTCTGCCCCAGCGCCAGGCTGGACACCGGTCGCGGCTCGATCACCGGGCCTCCATGAACCCTTTAGGATGACTCCATGACCCGCTTCTGGCATCCCGTCTCCGACATGCACGCCGTTCAGGCGTCGGGAGAGCTGATCCTCGAGCGTGGCGAGGGATGCCACCTCTGGGACGAAGCCGGGAACCGGTACATCGACTCGACGGGTGGTCTCTGGTACGCGAATGTCGGCTACGGCCGCGCCGAGATCGCCGACGCCGCTGCAGCGCAGATGCGCAAGCTCCACGCGTACTCCCACTACGGCGACGTCTCGAGCCGCCCCACGACGAATCTGGCCGAGCGCATCTCCTCGATCGCGCCGATGAAGGACGCGGCCGTCTTCTTCACGAGTGGCGGCGGGGAGTCGATCGAGACCGTCGTCAAGCTCGTAAGGCGCTACTGGAGCCTCCTCGGGCATCCGGAGCGAACGACGATCATCTCGCGGGAGCGCGCCTACCACGGCCTCGCGGGCTTCGGCACCAGCATCGTGGGGACGGAGGCCTTCAAGGTCGGTGTCGGCCCACTGGCCGGGGGCACGGCGAGGGTCGCCTGGGACTCACCCGAGGCACTCGAAGCCACGATCCAGGAGCTCGGCCCCGAGCACGTCGCCGCCTTCTTCTGCGAGCCGATCATCGGTGCGGGAGGCGTCTTGCTCCCGCCCGACGGATACCTGCAG